>DATDKO010000494.1:0-12757 GCA_036519935.1 Rubrobacter sp.
AGTGGTGGCTGGTGTCTCTTTGCCAGAACTCAAGGAAATTACGGGCGGTGTTGGCGGCGTAAGGCTCCTCTCCGGAGGCTGCCTTCCTGAGCCGCCTCGCGTTGACCAGACCCTGGTGGTGGTCATCTGAAAACGGTCTGAGGCTCGGATGACGCTTCATGCGCTTCTCCTTTCGGTGGTCCTCTCCTTACGCCACCCCGAGTCTACAGTCTGAGAAATCTCTTCGGGGCTCTTGCAGGCTACGCGCCTTACCTGAGGCCGATCTGCAGTGGTCCCCGCCGACGGTGGACGGTGAGGTAGGCGAAGTCCTCCGAGGCGCTCACGGTCGGGCGTCGAGCGCCCTTGGGTACGAACACCAGTATCCCGGCCGATAGAGCGTGTTCCTCTCGATCTACCGCAACGATTCCCGACCCCGAAACTCCCAAGACGATCACCTCGACTTCATCGTTTACGTGTTCTTCGATACCCTGCCCGGTACCGAACCGCACCAGGTTGGCGTTCAGCTCGCTGCTCGTATCCAGGGTCCAGATCACTCCGACGCCGTCGCCAGCAGGCACGGCTATGTCTTTGAGATTCACCAAATTCTTCGGCTAGCCGAGGTCCCGTCTCCCATTTCCCGTCGCCACGTTCAGGAGGCAGACGGCGTCACCGAGGGCCTCGACCGAGTGGCGCACTCCGGCGTCACACGCGAGCACCGTCCCAGCCTCGGCTTCAACGTCCTCATCGGCGGCCGAGAACCTGATACGGCCTTCGTGGACGCTCAACGTGATTGGACCGGGCGCGGAGTGCTCATCGAGCCGGTCACCTTCCTTCATTACCAGCAGCACCACGTTCAAGCCTTCGCCCTTGCGCAGCGTGATCGCGTTTCGCCTACCCTCTTGCCACGCCTTCTCCTCGCGCAAGCGGGTGACCTCGGCGGCCAAATTGAAGCTCTGCAGCGCTCCGTGCAGGGACCTCTCGGACTCTGGGTGCGGCCTCGTAGTCATACTCTATCCTTCCTCGAATTGGGACACCTGGTTGTCATTTCCCAAGAATGCCATTACAGGACAAGTAACTGAAAGGATTGTCGCGCTTACGCACCAGACGTTCCCCCAATTTGCGTGCTTAAACCGCGATAAGCAAGATTACAATGGAAGTGGGTTATGAGAGACGAGGGTGCAAACGCTTCATGGTTTCCCCTTTCGCTGGTACTCTCCTTCGCATCGCCCTTCTTCGCGAGATCGACAGCCGCCCGGTCCGCGAGGGCCGTGTTTTCCAACCCGTCGGTCGCCAGCAGCACCTTCTCCGGAAAACCGTTCACTTCTGATCTTCCTGAGTTGACGACGGATCTTCGGTTGCGGTGGTGGCTACCCCGTACCATCCGATATCGCCTTGGAATGCCGGGTGTAGGCCGAGCGATACGTCAAGGAGATCTAGCCGGCGCCAAAGCGCTGCTCGCCTGTTCCACGTCCTGCGAGAACACCCGCCTCACACGTGGTCGACCGCCGCCCCGCCGATTAGGTGATTTACCTTTCGCACGTACCACCATCACCGGACAGTGGGCATGGCGGAATACACTCTCGGAGACGCTCCCCGCTAAGGTGCGCCTTATCCTACCGAGACCACGGCTTCCCACTACGACCAGACCCACATCCAATTCGTCGGCCAACCCCACTATCTCCTCGGCTACCCCTCCCATTCTGAGATGGGCCTCGTCCACCATTCCACCGGCGACCTTCACCCGCCAGGTGAGCTTTCGGAGCGTCTCTCGGGCCTTTTCTTCGATCATCTCGTAGAGCTCGCGATCATAATCAGGGGTGCCATCGCCGTTCTTCATGAACTCGGGCAACGGTTCGACATAGACCACGTGCAGCTCGGAGGCGGTGCCTTCGGCTAGCTCGATAGCCGCTCGGGTGGCCAGCTCGGCCTCCTCGGAGCCGTCGGTGGCCAGCAGCATCTTCGTACCCAGCAGATCGCTCATAGACATAACCTCTCAACCTCCTTCGGCGATGGCATATAAGGTTTCATTGGCGCGCGGCAGATTGCGCCGGCCTAGAGTTCGGCTCCTCCTGAGAGGAGTGGGAGCGTAGGGCCCTGATTCGCGTCCTGACAGGTTCTTGCGCTCAGGGTGCGCCGTATCCTCACCCATCAGGTAGCGCACGAAGTGTCTTCGACCCGTGCTGACGAGCCCGATAATCTCCCTCTTCCCAAGACTCGGCAAAGGATCGAGTGCCACCTTGTCCACCCGCGCACAGAGCCCCAACAGCAAAGAAACGAGCTCTCCGGTGGTGGTCTCCCTTGGCCACCAGTCCGCTCCCTTCGCCTGAAGGTGGAGGAAGAGCTCGACCTCCTCCTGGAAGCTGAAGAGGGGGAGCACTGTCTCGCCGCCAGCGTCGATGGTCAACACCTCCATCCTTCCGTGCGACCGTGTGACGATCAGCCAGAATGATCGTCGAATCGCCTTGTTTTTCGACACCTTTGCCACCTCCTACTCGGGAACGGTAATTGCACACGAACCGCCCCACATTAGGTCGAGTCCTCTACTAACGTCTCGTCCCCTCGGCTCCGACACAAGCGTACCGCCGGTTCGTAAGGGCCAGGTAAGCGGCGCTCAGGATTGAGTAAGGGCTTTGTTAAGGACTCTGTGAAGGAAGTTTTACGTGACCGTGGTCATTGCGCTGAGTGCTCCGTACGGTTTCCCCGGCCTGACAGGTGCTTTGATAACTTGGTAGCCGCTACGCAGCCGTTCAACGCCGGGACGATCCTGGCATGCTCATCAACACTGTATGCTCGAGGTCCGCGAGGATTAGACCCACGGGGTAGGCGCGGTGAAGACGGTCGACTTCCTTGCGACCTTCCTGCTAAGCCGGGCGGAACGAGGAGACCTGACAAGCTTGCACGCTAGCGACCATGAGGATCGAGCCCACCGAGCGAGGCGAACCGATAAGTGCGGTTGACATCCTCGCTACGGGCGTTCGGGGAGCGCTAAATCTCGGCGAACTTGTAGCCCATACCGCGCACGGTCAAGACGTAGCGGGGGTTCTTGGGATCAGGCTCTATCTTCTCCCGTATGTTGCGGATCTGCATATCCGCCGCGCGGGAGTCTCCCGAGAACTCGGTGCCCCACACGGTCTCCATGAGCTGCCCCCGGCCGTATACCCACCCGGGGTGGGAGGCGAGGAGCAGGAGGATGTCGAACTGCGCGGCCGTGAGGTCCACGGGGGTGCCCTGAGCGACCACCTGGCGACGCGCCAGGTCGATCGCCAACCCCGGAAACTCCAGGCGCTCCGGCTTAGAGGAGACCCTGGCGTCGATGCGCCGGCGCCTCAGGGTCGCGCGGACGCGGCTCACAAGCTCCCGGTGGGAAAAGGGCTTGGTAATGTAGTCGTCGGCTCCGACCTCGAGGCCTACCACGACGCTCATCTCGTCGTCACGGGCGGTCAGCATGATCACCGGGACGTCGCTTGCCGAGGTCAGCTCCTTGCAGACGGTGATGCCGTCTACGCCTGGGAGCATGACGTCCAGGATCACGAGGTCGAAAGGTCCCGAGCTGGAGAAGAGCTCGAGCGCACTCTCGCCGTCGGCGACCGCCTCGATCTCCATACCTTCATCGGCGAGCGCGTAGCCGACCATATCACGCATGGAGTCGTCGTCCTCCACGATGAGTACCCTAGGCATCGGGTTCGGCCTCCGGCAGCTCTATCCTCACGGAGGTACCGACGCCCTTCTCGGAGCGGACCGAGATCTCGCCGTCCATCTTCTCCACGAGATCCTTGCAAATTGGCAGGCCGAGACCAGTGCCACCGAAGGAACCTTTCCCCGTGTAGAAGCGTTCGAAGAGGTAGGAGAGATCCTCCTCGGCTATACCTCCCGCTTCGTCCTCGACGGTCACCGATGCTCCGGAGACGCGCAGCCGTACCGTCTTGCCGGGATCCGAATGCTGTATAGCGTTTGTGATGGGGATCAAGAGCGCCTCCTCTAGCAACGCGGGATCGGCGACGACCCACGTCGATTGGCCTTCGAGAGTCACGTCGAGCCCCGCGCTCTCGGCCAGGGGTTTCGCCATCTCAGCCGCGGCATGGACGACATCAGAGAGGTCGATCGGTTCCAGCTCCGGCTCTCGCGTGCCCCACCCGACGCGGGCGAGCTTGAGGAGGGAGTCGGAGAGCCGGTTCATCCTCTCGGCTCCGGTGAGTATGTGTTCCAGGAAGCGACGGCGCGCGACCGGATCATCGCCTTTGGTCACCAGGAGCTCCGCCGCGAAGGTGATCGCGGAGAGTGGAGTGCGCAGCTGGTGGGCCGCGCGGGCCAGAAACTTCTGCTGAGTCTCCTCGAGTCGGCGCCCCTCCGAGAGGTCTTGGGCCACGATCAGCACTCCGTCCTTGCCACTGTCACCCAGGTTCGGCACGTACTCAAGTTTGATACGCAAGAAGGACTTTCCTCCCCGCACGCTGGCTTCTCCGCCCTCCCGCTTCCGTGCGCTGCTCGCGACCGCCTCGCGCAGGTCGAAGTCCTCCCAGGGGCTGGGGAGCTCAGCGTCCTCCTCGCCCATGCCGAGCATGGCCCGCCCCGCCGGGTTGGCGAAGACCACCGTGCCCCGCGGGTCGGTCGCGACCACGCCCTCGGAGAGGTTATCCAGGATGGCGCCGAGGGTCGCGTCCTTCTCGGCCAGCCGTCCGAACGATTCCTCCAGGTTGGCAGCCATGGAGTTGAGGGTCTTGGCGAGGGTGCCAAGCTCGTCTCCGAAACCGGGTTCGATGCGGTGCGACAGATGGCCGCGCTCCATCAGACGGGCGCCCGAACTCAGGCGCTCGACCCTCCTCGAGAGCATCACGGCCAACAAGAACATCAGGCCGCCGCCGATGAGGGAGGCGAGAATCGCCGCCTCTAAGCCACTGCGAAGGAACGGCTCGTAGACGAGCCCCTCCCACTGCCTCGTTGCGAACACCACGCCCCCGGCGAGTTGTCCTCCGTAGAGGATGGGGACCACCGCGACGTTGAGGTTCTCTCTCCTCTCGAAGTACCGCTCTCCACTGGCGGCCTTGCGGAGCATCTCCGGGGGAGGAGAGTAAAGTTGCTCTCCCTCACGGGCGACCACCTCTCCTTTGCGGTTGACGACCCGGATCTCGGCTCCTGGCGCGGTGGCGTAGAGGTCCAGCGAGCGGCGCAACGCACCTGGGTCCTCGACCGACGTCTGCCCGTCCGCGTCTATCTCCGGAAGATCCAGCAGCTTCTGCCACGCTTGGTGCTGCTCCCCGGTTATGGCATCCGCCGTGGCGGCGGCTTGCGCCAGCGTAAGGGCCTGTGTCCGTTGTTCGAGACGCTCTCTCGCGGCCGGTATCCCGTAGGCGAACACCAATAATACGGCTACGAGCACGATCAACACCGCGATCGGGGGCATCCACACCCGGAACCTAACGTTCACGTGAACCAGTTTACCAACCGTCCCGCGAAGCCGTCCGCTAGCGACTCCTCGGAGGGTGGCGCGAGCGCTTGCAGTGGGCCCAGCAACACCAGCGCTGGTCTACCTCCGCAAGGCGGCTATGGTGGCTTCCTCAAGCAATCCCACCAAACCCTTACGAGGTCCTTACAGAGGTTTACCCGACGATGATCGAAGCCTGCGAGGATAACCGGTAGAGGAACTATGAGAACCGCCCGCCAAGGGAGGCGAGTGCGTGAAGAAATCGATGCGGGAGCAGAGGGGATAACGAGATGACCTTATTCTCCAGGGAGATGTGCTGGTCACCAACGGTTCCGAGGAGGCCGAGCTGGCCGCTAGGGTAGCCGTCGAGTTGGCCAAGACCCCTGGTGGTGCGATCGCCAAATAGCACCGACGATCGCGCACGGTCGCTTGGAGCATTGCTAGCGCGTAATGGGCCCCAAGAAGGTGAGCAACAGACGTTGAGGCACAAAGAAGAACATACCTAGGCGTCAAAAAGTAGCAGACATGGAAGGGAGCACGGATGATCAACCACGAAAACAACCGGGTGGTGGCGCGCACGGGGACCGCGCTGCGCACCGAGGTGACGGCCAATGCTCACGCCCTGGTGGCCGATGAGCCGGTGAGTGCGGGGGGCGCGGACTCAGGGCCCACGCCTTACGATTACCTGCTTGCCGCACTCGGGTCGTGCACCACGATAACCCTGCGCATGTACGCCGATCGCAAGGGTTGGCCGCTGGAGTCGGTCACGGTCCGCCTTAGCCACAAAAAGGTTCACGCCAGGGATTGCGAGGAATGCGAGACCAAGGACGGCCGGATCGACCGCATTGGTCTCGACATTGAGTTGGAGGGTCCGTTGGACGAACCGCAGCGCCGGCGGCTCCTTGAGATCGCTGAGAGGTGTCCCGTTCACCGGACGCTGGAGTCAGAGGTGATGATGGAGGCGAGTTTGGTAAGGACCGAGGACAGAGTCCTTGCGACTAGCCGCAACGGGAAGGTGATTTGAGCGTGAACGGAACGCAGTACCACGACGCCGCTGGGCAGGATAGGTGTCTTTGAACCCAAGCCTCTAGAGGAAGGAGCAGGGATTGTCCAGCATAGCCACGGCGTGCAAAAGATAGTCCGCTTACCGAGAGAAGATAAGGAGAATTGCACAATGCTGATCTACAAAACAAAACTAAAGAGCAGACAGGAAATCGCTGCTGGAGCGATGGCCTTTCATTTCGAGAAGCCGGAGGGATTTGCCTACAAAGCAGGGCAATTTGCCGATTACACCCTGATCAACCCCCCGGAAACCGACGCCGAAGGCAACACACGAGGGTTTTCTTTGGCGAGCGCTCCTTACGAAGACGATCTTATGTTGGCGACACGGATGCGTGATACAGCGTTCAAGCGGGTACTGAAAAACATGGAGCTTGGCACGGAACTTACGCTGGACGCTCCCTATGGCTCGTTCACGCTTCACAACAACACGCAAATCCCCGCCGTCTTTCTTACGGGTGGCATCGGCGTGACGCCCGTCAGGAGCATCGTTCTTCAAGCTGTTCACGACAATGTGCCGCACCGGATTGTTGTCTTTGATTCCAATCGAAGGCCGGAGGATGCGGCGTTTCTGGACGAGCTGATGGAACCCCAGAAGAAAAACCCGAACTACACCTTTGTCGGCACGATGACGCAGATGGAGAAATCGGGCAGGGAATGGCATGGGGAAACCGGGTATATCACCAAAGCCATGCTCCTGAACTACGTTGGTGATCTTACGCTCCCCATTTACTACATCGATGGCCCGCCCGCAATGGTGACCGCGATGCGCGAAACACTGGGCGAGGCTGGAGTCGACGATGACGATATCCGCACGGAAGAGTTCTCGGGCTACTCTGAGGCCGAGCAAACGTGGGATATGAACATCAAGATCAAGAGGGTGTATGAGCAGCCGGACAAGGATGACGGTAGGCGTATCCTCGTAGACCGCATCTGGCCCAGGGGAATCTCGAAGGATGAGGCTCGGCTCTCGGATTGGAGAAAGGATCTCGCGCCGAGCAACGAGCTGAGGAAATGGTTCGCCCACGACTCTGAACTCTGGGAGGAGTTCAAAGAGCGCTACCGCGCCGAACTGGAAGAGGCGGGCAAGATGGGAGACTTACGCGACATCGCAGAGCGGGCTGGGGAGGAGAACGTCACGCTCCTCTTCGGCGCCAAGGACACAAAGCACAACAACGCCCGGGCTCTGGAAGCCTTTGTCGGGGAGGTCTAGCATCGGTATAAGACAAGGTAAAGCCCTGATGAACGGGACGGGAAGAGGGCTTAAGTTATGGACTCGAAAGGGGTCGATCAACGTTGCGGTTCAAAGGAGGAAAGAAGATGGCTGTGAAGGTAGCGATCAACGGTCTCGGCCGTATCGGACGAGCGGCGCTGAAGCTGATTCTGGACACCCCAGAATTGGAGTTGGTCGCCGTGAACGACATTGGCTCTCTCGAGAACATGGCGTACCTCATCAAGTACGACACCGTTTACGGACGTTACGAAAAGGACGTGGATGCGACGGACGGAGCTCTGGTCGTGGACGGGGAGCACATCCGCTACCTCAGTGAACGCGATCCCGCCCGGCTGCCGTGGAGCGATCTGGGCGTGGAGCTTGTTTTCGAATGCACGGGCTTGTTCACGAAGCAGGAAGACGCCAGCAAGCACATAGAGGCTGGTGCGACGTGGGTTATCCTCTCCGGACCGACGAGCAGCGCGGATGTCCCGACGGTCGTCCACGGCGTGAACCGTCCTAGCGGCGGCACGTCCATCCTCTCGTGTGCGAGTTGCACCACCAACAACATCACACCGGTGGTGGAAGTCTTGCACCGCCACTTCGGTGTCGAGAAGGCGCTCCTCACCACGATCCACGCCTACACAGCCACCCAGGCGATAGTGGACGGCCCCGGCGGCACGAAAGACTTCCGCCGCGGGCGGGCCGCCGCCGCGAACTTCGTTCCGGCCAGCACCGGAGCGGCGATCGCCACGACCAAGGCGCTCCCGGAGGTGCGAGGGCGCTTCGACGGCGTCGCGGTGCGCGGCCCAGTCGCGGTCGGTTCGATCTCGGACCTGGTCTTCCTGCTCGGCCGGGAGACTACCGCTGAAGAGATCAACGCTGCTTTGCGAGAGGAGGCCGCGTCCGAGCGTTACCGGGAAGTCCTCGGCGTCACCGAGGATCCGCTCGTCTCCAGCGATATCGTGGGGGATTCGCGGGCGTCGGTGGTCCAGCTCGACATGACCCGCGTGGTCGGCGGCGACCTGGCGAAGGTGATGTGTTGGTACGACAACGAGTGGGGCTTCACCAACCAGATGGTCCGCGAAGCGTTGCAGCATCTCGGCTTGAAGGAGGCGCCTCCCGCTGTAGCGACGTCGTGAGGGGTACGCCCGGCTCTTGCCGTACTTCCCATCTCTGGAAGCGCCGTATCCAACCCCCGAGCCAGTAGCGGAAGGGGCGGCTTACCGTCACCGCGATCGGAGCTGACGAGCAATGAACCTACTGCACCGCCTCCTCTGCCGATCCGCGCTGTGGAGGTGGACGGTAGAACGCTGGGTGATTCCGTGGGCGCTCGACGGGTTGGATCCCGGGGAAGACGTTCTCGAGTTGGGACCTGGACCCGGTCTCACCACCGATGTTCTCCGCGAGCGGACCGCACGCCTCACGGCCATCGAGCTCGACCCGCGGTTGGCGTCATCGCTACAAGAGCGCATGAAGAACACGAACGTCGAGGTGGTCGAGGCGGACGCCAGGGCCATGTCCTTCCCGAACGGTTCGTTCTCTGCGGTCCTGTCCTTCACGATGCTGCACCACGTGCCTTCCGTAACTCTTCAGGATCAACCACTCGCAGACGCGTGGTGCGTGTTGCGTCCGGGAGGCGTATTCGCGGGGTCGGACACTGCCTTGGGCGTTCTTTTGCAGCTGGCCCAAATCTGCGACACCATGGTCTCGGTGGACCCCGCGGCCCTCAGCCATAGGCTCAAGACGGCTGGCTTCGATGAGCTCAAGGCCAGGAGGCGAGCCCCAACAGGGCAGTTGAGATCTCCATCAGGCCCAGGTGGAGCCTGAGGAGGCTGCTGATCTGAACTCGTGGTAGGGGCCGGAGCGTGAGTAGCCGGCGTTGCCGGCGGCGGTTTTTCCCGGATCTCCGCAGACGTGCTCTTGACCTAATCCTTACGGGACCCTTACAGACGGTGACAAGCCCTAGACACGGGCGAGGGACAATCGCGAGAGAAAGCCTAGATGGATTTCGCCATCGTAGAGGTGGTGCAGGCGAGAGGGCGTAGGGCTGCGAACCAGACGGCGTCTGGCGCCCGCACATAGACAGCATGAGAGAAGGAGCGCGACGTGACAACCAAGTTCGGCGGAAAGCAGGGCAGGGGGCTCACGACCGGCGTTCCTGAGAGGAGTCCAGCACCCTTGCACTACGCGGTGGTCAGGCCCGGCGAGAAGGAGTTGGAGGTGCTGCGCATACGTCTGGAGGGGAAGGGCGAGGTGTTGCCGGTGTTCTCCGCCGCTTGGGTCTCCCGTGGATACCTGTTCGCCGAGGCCCCAGGCGGAGGGTGGTACGTGAGTACATACACCCCCGGTGAGCTTATCTCCCTGCTCGTCGGGCCCTGCGCCGGCGTCGAGTGGGTGGCGCTTGACCCCAGGCCTGGCCCGCGCAGCGGGGGCGAGGTGGCAAACCTCATGCCGCGCGAGAACTTCGTGGACTACCTGTTGGGTTTGACGCGTCCCTTTTCCTACTTCGATGGGGCGATTTCAGGACTACCGAAGGTGGAGACGCATGGGCGAAGAGGCAATCACTAGCGGAAGGCAGAAAGCTTTGCGAGAGGCAATGATACTGCTGGACCTGGCGATCACCCGCTCGGGGGGGCAGCCTTCTCAATGCAGGACTAAGGAGCCGGTCCGGGGTGCTGGAAAGCGGCCAATCAAGAGCTTGGCAACTCACGACGCCGTATGGCGCTGCAAACGATGACGCTCACAAGGAGGTAACCACTATGTGGAGCAAGCTGTTCGGCGGCGGTGAAGGGCTCCCTCGCGAGAAGGTCGACGCTGTCGTCCATGTTATAGACCGTTACCTCGCCGAGGAGGCCGAGCTCCGTGGACTCCAGAGCGAGAAACAAACCATCCACCCTAGAGACCTCTCTGCCGAAAAGCGCCAGGCACTGATAGAGGAGGTGTTCGCGATCCTTGCGGACACGAGGACGAAGTATTCGCGACCACGACCATAGGGAGTACAGCGGTGTTACGTCCACTATACCTGGACTCCTGGCTACCCTTCACCTACTGGATAAGGACGGATAGTGATGGGGTTCGCCGTCGACTGCACAAGGAAGGTGTCAATCCGCGTGGGGACGGTGTGCGGCCCATGCAAACATTGGCGACGCGAAAGGAGGCATTACCGACATGCGCGAGGATATGGCCTGCAGCCCCAAGGATACCCTCGAGATCCGCAGGCAGGTGCAGGCGCTCGATGCGGCGAGCGCGGCCAACCGACTCAGGGAAGAGAAGACCTACGAGGACCATGGTCGTAGCGTGCTCAATCTCTTCCACGGACCTTCTCTACGAGCGATGCTCACGACCATCGCTGCCGGACGCCGTACGGGTGAGAGGCGGGTAGCCGGTCCTTCCACCGTGCAGGTCTTAGAGGGCGAGGTGAGGTTCCGGGCGGGGGAGGAGCGACACGTACTCTCCGCCGGGGGGACGCTTGTTCTAGAAGGGAACGTGCCCTACGAGGCGGAGGCCTTGAGCGACGCCGCCTTCCTGCACACTCTGATGCGGCTGACCGAGGACAAGAGCGCTCGAAGTAAGGTGAAAAACGGCGATGGCGACATCTGATTACGCGGAGGTTTCTTACTTGGAGCAGGAGCACGAAACGCCGAAACTATTAGCCGGCTACCTGGACCGCATAGGCAAAGAGAAACTGCTGACACACCGCGAGGAGAAAAAGCTTTCGAGGCGGGCCAGAGCAGGAGACGAGCGCGCCCGGGAGAAGCTCATCCAGAAGAACCTCCGTCTGGTGGTCAGCGTGGCCAAGAGATACCGCAACTACGGGTTGCCTCTCGAGGATCTAATCCAGGAGGGCAACATAGGTCTTATCCGAGCCGTGGACAAATTCGATCCAGAGAAGGGTTACCGCTTCTCCACTTACGCCACCTGGTGGATCAGGCAGGCCGTGGGGAGAGCCGTATCAGACAAGGGCCGCACCATAAGGCTTCCTGTGCACATCGGTGAGAAGATAAGGAAGGTCGGCCGTGTCACCAGCGACCTTTCGGTAGAGCTCGGGCGGAAGCCCACTGAGGATGAGGTCGTCGAGCGGCTGGGCTGGACCGCTGAGCAAGTGCGGGAAGTGAAAGGAACCATTCCGGACGCCGCCAGCCTCAATAAGCCTGTCTCGAGCGAGGACGAAGCTCTGCGCCTCGTGGACGTCATCGTCGACGAAACGCACCTCGACGTCCCGGACGCCGTCATAGAAGAGATCGAGGCGACGTGGTTAAAAGAGGCCATCGGACGCTTGCCGCAGAAAGCACGCTACGTCCTGGTGAGACGCTACGGACTCGACGACCGGGATACCCTGACGCTCGCAGAGCTCGCTGCGGAGCTCAAGTTGTCGCGAGAGCGGGTCAGGCAGCTCCAGCGCGAAGCCGAGTTCCTGCTCAAGTCTGGGACTAGGAGGGCCCCTCACCGCTCCGTCGCGCGCGGATCCCCGCTCCCGAAGGTTTTGGCATGAAGGTATTTACTCCCAGGCGGCGTAATTGGGCGACCGTGTTGCTCGGGGCGTACCTATTCATAGCACCCTGGATCTTCGGGACCTTTGGGGATGAGGCAAGCTCGGCGAACGCCTGGATCGTTGGCACTTGCATCGTCGTGGCAACGCTAAGGGTGCCGATCGTGTTGGGACCGCGGGCCGCAGAGCTGATCAGGGTCGGGCTGGGGGCGTGGCTGCTGGCATCGCCATTCGCGCTGGGCTTCGCGGGGTCCGCCGCGGCGTGGAACGCGTGGGTCGTGGGTGCCCTGATTCTTACGCTGGCCGACACCCTGAGTCTCGCCTTCGACTTCTTGAGCTGGCTACATGCCCAGAAGAAGATGCTTCTATGCTCGTCAAGGCACCAAAATCGGTGCGCGATCGCGGGGCCATGAGGAGGTGAGGATTGGATAGAGTTCCCGGGCCATGTACCGTTTGAGACAGCGGATGATTTCCCTCTTGGTCTTGCCTTCGGCGGTGCGCTTATCTACGTAGTTCCGGGTGCGTTCGTCCCGGCTCATACGGCTGAGAGCGACTATGTGGAGGGCCCGGTTGGCGTCGCGGTTACCCCGAC
>DATDKO010000495.1:0-11326 GCA_036519935.1 Rubrobacter sp.
GAGACCGTAGAGGTCCCGAGGTAAAGGCGGCTTTTGTTCTGCACGGTAAGGCTGGAACTGGAGCTGCCTTTCTCTTCTAGCCTGAAGGAGAAGCGCCAGACGCTACGCTCCCTAAAGGACAGGCTCCGCCGCCGGAACGTCTCTGTGGTGGAGTCGGGTCACCAGGACCTCTGGCAGCGCGCAACGATGGAGATCGCACTCGCCGCGGTCTCGCGCCGGGCGGCGGAGGAGAAGCGAGAAGAGCTTCGCAGGACGCTCCTCAACTACGAGGAGCTCTCGATATTGGACTGGCGCGAGGAGTTCGTAAAACTGTGAGCGGTCGCACGCGCAAGGTGGAGTCGCAGCTGAAGGAAATCACCGGCGAGGAGGTCGCCTCGCTGTCGGACCCGCGCATCCAGGGCCTCGTTACGATCACCGGCGTCAGGGTGAGCCCTGACCTCGCCCACGCTACGGTGTTCTACAGCGTGCTCGCCGGCGAGAACGAGATCGCCGCAAACGAAGGCCTGCAGAGCGCGGCCGGCCGCATCCAGGCCGCGGTAGGGGCCCAGACGCGCCTCAAGCGCACGCCCAGGCTGCACTTCGAGCCCGACCCTGTTGTCGAGCGTGCCACCAGGATAGAAGCCGCATTGAGGGAGGTAAGGACAGATGACGACGCGCACGAAGAATAATACGCTGGCGGAAATAGCGGAGTTCTTGAAGTCTCTGGACCGCGTCGCCGTAACGACTCACGTAGGTTCCGACGGCGACGCTATCGGCGCTTCGGCTGCCCTCGTGCGTCTCATGCGCCGGCTGGGTGCCACGGCCGTATTCTGTCACGCAGAAGGGGTGCCCGAGTATCTGGGCTGGCTCTTGCCCGACGAGCCCCTGCGCGAGCTTCCGCCGGATCACGACCTGCTCGTCGCGGACACTTCCCGCGCAGATCGAACCGGCGTCCCAGTACCCGAAGCTGGTGCCCGCCTCAACGTCGACCACCACGAGGACAACCCTCTCTACGCCGAGTACAACCTGGTGAGCCCGAGGGCCGCCGCGACGGCGGAGATCGTCGCCGACCTCTACGCCGAGCTCGACGTGCCCATCGACAAGCCAGCTGCCGAGGCCCTCTACGTCGGCATCAGGACCGACACGGGCGGCTTCAACTTCCGTAATATCTCCCCCTGCGCTCACGAGCTCGTCGCCGACCTCCTTCGGGCCGGCGTCGTGCCTGCCGAGGTCAACGAGCGTATCAACCGCAGGGGCAGCATCGAACAGCTCAGGATCGTCGGCGTCTCGCTCGCGAACGCCGTTCGTTACGGGGAGGCCCTTATCTCCACGGTCGAGAACTCTGACTACGAGAGGACCGGCGCAACGGAGCTCGACTCGAAAGAATCCATCGACCAGCTCCGCACCGTCGCCGGGGTCGACGTCGTCGCCCACCTGCGCGAGGTGCCGCAGGGTACGAAAGGTTCCCTCCGGTCCGAGACGGTCGACGTCGGGGAGATAGCGCGCCACTTCGGCGGAGGCGGCCACCGGCTCGCCGCCGGATACACCACGCCGCGCCGGCCGAACGAGGCCAGGGAAGAGCTTCTGGGAATACTGGAAGGCGTCCTGGATCTCGGGGGCGGGCCATAACGGAGAGGGCCCTTTCGGGCGGCCTTCTGCTAGACAAGCCGCCAGGTGTAACGAGTGCCAGGGCGGTCTCCGGGATCAAGCGCCTGCTCCCGAGGAAGACCAGGATCGGGCACACAGGAACCCTGGACCCCCTGGCCTCGGGCCTTCTCGTGCTCCTCGTAGGACGCGCAACCCGCCTCTCTCGCTACGTGACTAACCTCGACAAGTCCTACACGGCCACCGCCCGCTTCGGCGCCGTCTCGGATACGCTCGACGCAGAAGGTTGCATCACCGACCTCGACACCCCTCTCCCTCCGGAAGAAGCTCTGCGCGACGCGCTCCCCACCTTTACGGGTGATCTCCTCCAGGTTCCACCGATGGCCTCGGCCCTCAAGCAAGGAGGCGTCAGGCTCTACCATCTGCACCGCCGCGGCATCAGCGTCGAGCGGGAGGCACGTCCCGTCAGGGTACATGGTCTCGAGCTCGCCGGCCTCGACCCCACAGGCCAGACGGCAACGTTCGAGATCTCCTGCAGCAGCGGTACCTACATAAGAACCCTCATTAACGACCTAGCCAAGTCCCTCGGCTCAGGCGCCTACCTTACCGCCTTGCGCCGCACTAGCGTCGGACACCTCACCGTAGACAACGCCCATCCATCCCAGGATCTCCTCCCGAAAACCCTACATAACCACATAATACCTCCACACGATATGATCGCACATCTGCCTGAGGTGGCTGTTTCAGAGGAATTGGGCCGAGGTCTGATATGCCACGGCGGGCGCATGGAGCGGGGTCGGGTCGATGGCAGTTACCGGGTGATGTGTGGGGGAGAGCTATTGGCCGTGTACAGGGACGACGAGGATGGAGGGCGGGCCGAGGTGGTGCTATGCGCCCCGTAGTAGCCCTGGGCAATTTCGATGGCGTGCACCTCGGCCATCAGGAAGTCTTGAGGCGGGCCGTCGAGGAAGGGCGGCGGAGGAACATGAAGGTCGTCGCGGCCACCTTCCATCCGCATCCACGCGCCGTACTGGGGGCTGGTGATCCGCCGAAGCTGCTTACGCCTCTGGAGTTGCGGTCTGAGATGCTACTCCGTTACGGGGCCGATGATGTGTGGGTGATACCGTTCGATGTCGCCCTGTCCAAGAAGACCCCAGAGCAGTTCGTAAAGGACGTGCTGATTGGCGAGGGTGGGGCCGGGGTGGTCGTAGTCGGCGAGAACTTTCGTTTCGGGCATAAGGCTGCCGGCCACTTCAGTGATCTCCTCCGGCTCATGCGGGAGGCGGGTGGAACAGCCGTCGGCGTTCAGGTACGAGGTGGGGGCATGGAGGGTGGGATCAGCTCCACCCGCATACGGGCTCTGGTTTCCGGTGGAGAAGTGACCGAGGCCGCCGGCCTCCTTGGACGTCCCTACGTGCTCAGGGGTGAGGTAGTGGTCGGAGACAAGCGCGGCAGGTCGATCGGCTTTCCCACGGCCAATGTGCTACCCGATACGGACGCCGTGATACCGGCCCGCGGAGTCTACGCAGGATTCCTCCGCTTCGGCGAAAAGGAATATGCTGCATGTACGAACGTCGGGGTGGCTCCCACCTTCGGGCGGACCGAGAGCCGCGTCGAGACCTATCTCCTCGATTTCGAGGGGGATCTCTACGGGCGCGTTGTAGACGTCAGTTTCGTGAAGCGCATAAGGGGGGAGCGACGATTCTCGGGCGTAGATGAGCTCACAGGGCAGATTTGGCGCGACGTAGAAGAGGCCAGGATTATAGCCGGTGGACTGGGCTGACCGCGGGCCATTGGTGCACGATACTAATTGATGCATGTGGTAGCATAAGGGGTCGACCGGGTTAGACAAGAGAGAAGTGAACAAAGAGGAGAAAGAAGAAGTTGGCTGTTGTTGAGCACAAAAAGGAAATCATTCAAGAGCACCGGACGCACGAGGGGGACACGGGGTCTCCCGAGGTGCAGGTCGCGGTGCTCACGCGGCGCATAGCGCACCTTACAGAGCACTTGCGCGAGCACAAGCACGACTACCATTCGCGGCGTGGACTGCTGAAGATGGTCGGCAGGCGCCGCAGGTTACTCAAGTATCTGCAGAACAAGGACGTCGAGCGCTACCGGGCGCTCATCGCCAAGCTCGGCCTACGCCGGTAGTCCGGGTAACAAGAATAGTAAGAGGAGAAAGCAATATGCGACTAGACATACCAGTAGGTGAGCGTTCCATCGTGCTCGAAACCGGGAAGCTTGCCAAGCAAGCCGGTGGCTCGGTGACGGCGAGGCTCGGCGACACCATGATACTCTCCACGGCCACACGCTCGCAGGCTCCGCGCCCCGGAGCGACGTTCTTACCCTTGAGCGTGGACATCGAGGAGCGTATGTCCTCGGCCGGCAAGATCCCCGGCGGCTTTATCAAGCGCGAGGGTAGGCCATCGGAGCGGGCGATCCTGACCTCGCGCCTCACGGATAGGCCCCTCAGGCCGCTCTTCCCCAAGAACTATCACTACGAGATACAGGTAATAGGCACCATTCTGGTCGCCGACCAGGACACCCCGTATGACACCGTTAGCATGGTCGGGGCGTCAGCGGCGCTCGCCCTCTCCGACCTGCCTTTTGACGGCCCGATCGGGGCTGTGCGCGTCGGACGTTCGCTGGATGGCGAGTTCATCCTGGATCCTACCTACGCCCAGATCGCAGAGAGCGACCTGGACCTCGTGGTCGCAGGGACGAAAGAAGCCATCACCATGGTCGAAGCCGGGGCGAACGAGGTGCCCGAGAACGTCATTGTCGAGGCCCTGCAACTCGCCCAGGAGGTCGTCAAGGCCCAGGCCGAGGCGATAGAGGAGTGGGCTTTCGAACATGGCAAAGAGAAGCAAGAGATAGACGATGCTGAGGAGAACCCCTTCCTCGCCGACTTCCGCGAGCGGTACCTCAGGCGAATCAAGGAAGGCATCGTCCAGACCGACCGGAGAGCCCGCCACGACGTGCTCGAGGAGTTGCGGGAAGAGTTGATCGAGGGTCGCGATGAAGAGGAGATTCCTCTGATCACATCCGCCCTCTCGATGCTGGAGAAGGAGGCTTTCCGCGCTCTCTACCTCGAGGACCGCAAGCGTACGGATCTGCGTGAGCTGGACGAGATAAGGCCGACCTCAGCCGAAGTGCAGGTGCTTCCGCGGGTCCATGGTACGGGGCTCTTTACGAGGGGTGAGACGCAGGTCTTGAGCTCTCTGGCTCTGGCCGACCTTGGTCTCGCGCAGCGGCTCGACACCATCGAGCCGCAGACGGGCAAGCGCTTCATGCACCACTACAACTTCCCGCCCTTCTCCACGGGCGAGACGGGACGCCTGGGGAGTCCGCGGCGGCGAGAGATCGGGCACGGCGCACTCGCCGAACGGGCGCTGGCGCCGGTCATTCCGTCGGAGGAAGAGTTCCCGTATGCTCTACGCGTAATATCCGAGGTACTCGAGTCGAACGGTTCCTCATCGATGGCAAGCGTGTGCGGCTCGACGCTGGCGTTGATGGACGGCGGCGTGCCGATCAAAGCCCCCGTTGCCGGTGTGGCTATGGGGCTGGTCAAGGAGGGCGATGACTATGTCATCCTCAGTGACATCCAGGGCCTCGAGGACCACATGGGCGACATGGACTTCAAGGTCGCAGGCACGGCCGACGGCATAACGGCGCTCCAGATGGACATGAAGATCACCGGTGTCTCGGCCCAGCTGTTGCAGGAGGCGCTGGAGCAGGCGAAGGCAGGGCGCTTGCAGATACTCGAGATCCTGCGCGGTGCCATAGCCGAGCCGAGGGCGGAGGTCTCCGACTACGCCCCCAGGGTCGAGGTCATAAAGATCCCGAAGGATAAGATCGGGATGCTCATAGGGCCAGGCGGGAAGACTATCAACGCGCTACAGGAGCAGTTCGGCGTGAACATCTCCGTCGAGGACGACGGAACGGTCTTCGTGGCCGGTGAAGGAAGCATATCCAGGGATGCTGCCTCGGCGATAAACGGAATGATGAAGGATGTCGAAGCCGGTGAGATCTACACCGGCAAGGTCGTGAAGACCACCAACTTCGGAGCCTTCGTAGAGCTCACGCCGGGCCGCGACGGGCTCGTGCACATCTCGCGTCTCGCGCCGGGAAGGCAGCGGGTCGAGAGGGTCGAGGACGTCGTCAACGAGGGTGACCGTATCAAGGTGCGTGTCCTGGAGATAGACAAGCAGAATCGCATCAGCCTCGAGAAGCTGGAGGGCTAGTGGCCGACCCGAACGTAAGGCGGAAGGATCTTCCCGGGGGTCTCAGGGTCTTCTCCGAGCCCCTCACCGAGGCCACGAGCGTCTCTCTGGGGCTCTGGATCCGGGCCGGCTCCCGCGACGAGATGGAGGAGGTCGCCGGCATCAGCCACCTGATGGAACACATGCTCTTCAAGGGGACCCCCGACATGGACGCCCTCGGCATCGCCCAGGCCTTCGAGGGCATCGGAGCCCAGGAGAACGCGGCGACCGGCGAGGAGTACACTGTGCTCTACGCCCGCTTTCTGCCCGAGCACCTGGGGCGGGCCCTCGACATCATGAGCGACATGGTCCTGAGGCCGACGCTCGTCGATCTAGAACGTGAGCGTGAGGTCATAGTCGAAGAGATCAAGATGTACGAGGACAGGCCCGACCAGCTCGCCGACGAGTACCTGTCGTCTTTGATCTTCCACGAAGATCCCCTCGGCCGCCCGATTATCGGGTCGGCCGAGACGGTCCGCGGTGTGGACCACGATACCCTCAAGGACTTCCACGGCCACACTTACACGGCTCCCAATATCTTCGTCGTCGCCGCAGGCAAGCTCGACCCCGACGACGTCGAACGGAAGGTCGAGGAGAAGCTCTCCGGCCTTCCAGGAGGAGAGCCTTTCGTGCGGGAGGCGAGGCCGACGCCGCCAGAGAGCCGCCTTTTCTTCAGGTTCAAGGAGACGGAGCAATACCACGTCTCCATGGGCTCACTGGGCATTCCTGCGAAGAGCGAAGACCGTTATGCGATGGCCGCTTTGAACAACGTCCTGGGCGGCGGCATGAGCAGCCGCCTCTTTCAGGAGGTGCGCGAAAAGCGTGGTCTCGCATACGCCGTGTACTCCTACCACCAAGGATACTCGGACGCAGGCGCGATCAAGACCTACGTCGGCTCCACTACGGGCAACGTGAAGGAGGCGGTCAGGGTGATCGTCGAGCAACTCGGGAGGGTTATGGATGAGGAAGTCGAGGAAGAGGAACTGGTGCGCACCAAGCAGCAGCTCAAGAGCTCGACCCTCCTTGCCCTGGAGAGCACCTCTGCGAGGATGAACCGCGTCGGCCGCAGCGTCATAACGGGCGCGGAGCTCTTGACGCCAGAAGAGATCTCCGCCCGCATCGAGGCCGTGACCCCGCAGGACATAGCACGCCTTGCGAAACAGCACCTGAGAACGGACCATATGTACCTCTCCGCCGTCGGGCCGCAGGAGCTCGACTTGGGAAGGTACTTAAACGGAAGCTAGTCAGCATGTCAGCCTTCACGCACACGAGCCCAGGCTGACAAGCGAAGCCCGAAGGGCATAGCTAGCTGACTAGCTTCCCGACCGAAGGGAGGAAATGCAGTTAGACAATGAGACCTTGCAGGTCGTTCCCCTCGGGGGGTTGGGTGAGATCGGCAAGAACATGACGGCCGTGCGCCAGGCGAGCGGAATGATCCTGGTCGACGCCGGTATGTCCTTCCCTGACGAGGAGATGCCGGGGATAGATCTTGTGCTCCCTGATTTCACCTACGTGCGCGAACACGCGCGCGAGTTGAAGGGGATAGTGCTCACGCACGGTCACGAGGATCATGTGGGCGCGCTGCCTTACCTCTTGCGCGAGTTCAACGTACCTGTCTACGCCACCAAGCTCACCCTCGGTCTCGTGCGCAGCAAGCTGCAGGAGTTCGGGATCAAGAGGGGAGATCTGCGCGAGGTCAAGGCCGGCGATCGGCAGAACCTCGGCGGCTTCGGGCTGGAGTTCATAGAGGTAAACCACTCCATACCCGGCGCCGTCGCGATAGCCATCAGTACCAGGGCAGGGATGATCCTGTTCTCCGGCGACTACAAGATCGACCTTACCCCGATAGAGGGCTCGCCGATGGACCTAGGGCGCCTTGCCGAGCTTGGCAAGGAAGGGGTGCTCGCGTACTTCGGCGACTCGACGAACTCTGAGCGGCCCGGCTACGTGCCCTCGGAGAGGATCGTCGGGGATACGCTGAACGAGGTTTTCGAGAGGTCGAAGGGCCGCATCATCGTGGCCTCCTTCGCCTCACACATCCACCGCGTCAGCCAGGTAGTCGAGGCGGCCAAGAAACACGACAGGCTCGTCGGGGTATCGGGTCGCTCCATGATCCGTAACGTACAGATCGCACGCGAGCTCGGCTACCTCGACCTGCCGCAGGAGATGATGGTCGACCAGCGGGACGTCAACCAGATCCCCGACTCCGACATCGTGGTCCTTACGACGGGCTCGCAGGGCGAGCCTCTGGCGGCCCTGAGCCGGATCGCGAACGGGACCCACCGCACGATCGAGGTCGGACCCGAAGACACGGTCGTGATAGCCGCGCACCCTATCCCGGGCAACGAGCGCGGCGTCTCTCGCACGATTAACAACCTGATGAAGCGCGGCGCCCACGTGTTCTACAGTCCCCTTATGCCGGTTCACGTCTCGGGACACGCCGCCCAGGAGGAGCAGAAGATAGTGCTCTCGCTCCTCAAACCGCGATATCTCGTTCCCGTACACGGCGAGTTCAGGCATCTTCGCCACCACGCGAACACCGCGATCAGCCTCGGCATCCCCGAGGACAATATCTTCATCCTGGAGAACGGCGACTGCCTGGAGTTCATAGACGGTGAGGCCCGCCGCACCGATAACGTGGCCGCAGGCATGTTCCTCGTCGACGCGGGCGCGATCGCCGAGAGCTCCTCGGGCGTGATGCGCGAGCGCCAGCGGCTCTCCGAAGACGGCATGTTTATCGTGGTGGCCCGCATAAACGCCCAGAACGGCCAGCTTCTCGGACCCCCTGACGTCATCTCCCGCGGCTTCGTCAGCCCGCAGAGCGCCAACGGCCTCGTCGACCAGTCCATCGACGTGGTGAGCCAGACGCTGGAACAGACCGCGAGCCACCGCATCACAGACTGGGGCGAGCTGAAGAACGCTATTCGTAAAGACCTCTCCAGCTTCCTCTCCGAGCGTACTGGTAAACGCCCGATCATCCTGCCGCTAATAGTTGAGGTGTAGATCTAACCCTGTACTACACCTTGCGGTTGACGGTGGACTGGAGGCTCATGGGCTAGACTTACGGCGTGGCTACAGGCAAGCGGGCGCCAAAGAAGACTAGGAAGAAGCGCTCCTCGGGCAGGGGCAAGGCGACGCGCAAGGGTGTCTCGCCCTTGACCCGCGTGCGCGATGGCCTTGCCGGGGCGGTGACCAGGGAGGCTGTCGGAATCTTCCTACTGGCCGTTGGCCTGTTCTTCAGCGCCGCGTTCGCGAGTGGACGGGGGGCTTTCCTTGGGGATGCGGGATCCTTTGTAACAGCCCAGCTGTTCGGGAGGGTCGGCCTCGCGCTCGCCCCGCTAGCGGCGGTCGCTGGGCTGCTCCTTTTGCTCGGCCGCCTGAGGGGCGGGGCCGTCACCGGCGCCGCTCTCTTGCTGCTGGCCGGCGCGGCCACCTTCGCTGCCGCCCTGCCACCGAGACATCTGTTCTCCGCCGGGCACTATCCCGAGACCGGAGGCATTCTAGGAAGTGGGCTCTACGCAGGCGTGCAGTGGGCCGCAGGTTCCATCGGGGCTGCGCTTGCGATCGCGCTGCTCTACGCCATCGGCCTGTCCCTGCTCACCGGCGTTAGCTTTGCCGCGGCGCTGGCTGCGCTCAAGACCGTGGCCGAGAAGGTCGTTGGCCTGGCCAGAGGGCTGTGGGAAAAGAGAGAGGGGAGGCCACATCCACCCGCGAAGCGCAGCCGTACCGACGCTGCGAAGGTTAGCGAGACCGCTGACCCGGATGGGTGGGACATGAACGAAGGGGTGCCCGCCGAGCTTGAAAAAGGGGAGCCGGAGAGTGCGCCGACCAGAGAGTTCGAGGTCGTCCTGCCCGAGCGCGGGTCTGCCCAGGGCTTCAGCGACGAGAGGCAGCTTGCACCCGGCGAGTACACTCCGCCGCCGTTCTCCATACTGAGTCTCGGGCATGGGGATCCCGAGCACGACGCCGAGGGTACGAGCCGGAGGCTCACCCTGGCGCTCTCCGATCTCGGGGTGGAGGCCCACGTAGTGCGCGCCGTGGTCGGCCCGCGGGTTACCCGTTACGAGCTACGCCTCGGTAGCGGGGTCAAGGTCGGCAAGGTCAGGAATCTACAACAGGATATAGCGTATGCTCTTGCGGCGACCGAGGTCAGGATACTCGCCCCCATCCCAGGCAAGAGCGCGGTCGGGGTCGAAGTGCCCAATACCAGGCCGGCGAAGGTGACACTCGGGGACGTGTTCCAGGCCTACCCCGACGCCAACGATTGGACCCTGCCTGTAGGTCTGGGCAAGGACATCTCAGGGCGGGCGGTTTTCTTCGACCTCTCCGAGATGCCGCACCTGCTCGTCGCGGGGACCACGGGGAGTGGCAAGAGCGTAATGCTCAACGGGCTGTTGACATCGTTGCTGCTAACCACCGACCCGCGGCAGGTCAAGATGGTGCTCATAGACCCGAAGAGGGTCGAGCTCTCGCAGTTCGGGCGGGTACCACACCTTATCACGCCCGTGGTAACCGACGTCAAGAAAGCGGCCAACGCGCTGGCCTGGGCCGTGGCCGAGATGGAGCGGCGTTACGAGGTGCTGGAGAAGATCGGGGTAAGGTCCGTCGAGGGATACAACGACAGGGCGGAGACCCAGATGTCCTACGTAGTCGTCGTCATAGACGAGCTGGCCAACCTCATGATGCAGGCTGGGGCCAAGGTCGAGGACGCCATCATCAGGCTCGCCCAGAAAGCGCGCGCGGTGGGCATCCACATCGTGGTCGCCACCCAGAGACCGAGCGTGGATGTGATAACGGGAATGATCAAAGCCAACGTGCCAAGCCGCATCGCCTTCGCCGTCTCGAGCCAGGTGGACAGCCGGGTGATCCTGGACTCCCCCGGCGCCGAGGCCCTGCTCGGGATGGGGGATATGCTCTACAAGCCCGTCTCTGCCGCGAGGCCATCGCGGGTGCAGGGCGCTTTCATCTCCGAAGCGGAGGTAGACAGGGTGGTGTCGGCCACCGTCGAGGCGGCCTCGGGGCGCGCGGAGGCGCGCTTTGTGGAGGAGGTGACGGAATCCAGGAGCGTCAAAGAGGAATTCGATGAGCCCGATGACGACCTCCTTCCCGAGGCGGCGAGCTTCGTAGTCTCCACCCAACAGGCCTCCGTGAGCGCTGTGCAGCGGCGTTTCAGGGTAGGCTACTCGCGGGCCGGCAGGATTATCGACGCGCTGGAGCGCAAAGGCATCGTCGGCCCCTACGAGGGTTCCAAGAGCCGCGCTGTGGTAGCTTCTGCGATGGATCTGGAGTCCATGTTCGGTGACGACGAAGGGAGGGCCGGTCTGGCCGAGGGCTGGTAGCTTTTATGGTAGGCTCTTAGGCGCGATGGAAGACAGGCAGCACACCCATAATCCGGCGCAAGGCGACGAATCAAGAGGAGAGGCCGAGATCGGCCGCTTCCTCGAGCAGAAGCGGAAGGAGCGGGGTCTCTCCCTCGAGGA
>DATDKO010000496.1:0-15845 GCA_036519935.1 Rubrobacter sp.
CCACGATCTCGGGATAGAGATGCTTGAGCTTGATCCTCGCCTCCTCTGTGGTGAAGCGCCAGTCTATGGAGCTTTCGGCCGCGTTGCGTTCGGCCTCTCAAGCGCCCACTTCCCCAGCGAGACTCTCCCGGTCGGGGATACGCCGATCCAGACACTGGCCAGAGAGCACCGAGAGCTCGATCTCGGCCATGCCCGAGACCGTCACCGACCCTGAGGCCGCGCTGCTCGCGGCGCTCCATGCGCTCGCCGGCGGCGAAGACCTCGCCAAAGCGCTGGCCTGCAAAGGCTCGACCAGGTTCGGCGAGAACCTCTCCAGCGAGGAGATGGAGATGCTGCTGAAAGAGTGGTCCGTGACTCAGTTTAGAGAGATCTGCCCCCACGGGAGGCCGATCGTGAAACGTCTATCTCTCGTCGATCTGCTCCGCGAGTTCGGGAGAATCTAGATCAGCATTTCAACAAGTCATCAAGCCGCCTGGCGAAGCCGGGCGGCTTGTCAGCCAGTCAGCCAAGACCCACGCACGCGGTGCTGAAATGCTGACCTGCTGAAATGCTTCAGCGAAGCACTTTAGTCCTCGTCTAGCAGGCTCTGGCCCAGGTTCAATATCGTGGGGGCCCAGAGTCCGACGAATATCGCCGTCTCGCGCCTGCCCGAGAAATACAGGGCCAGTGAGATGAGGATGGAGATCAAGGTCCCACCCACATAGATTCCTTTGCCGCCGTTCATGAGTTACCTCCTCTAGGTCTACTTGCGCCAATATACCCGCCCTCCCTTTCTATAAACTGTAAGAGCGATTATAGGTCCCTACAGGAGGTCCGCAGCAAGTGTCCCGAGGAGATGAACCCGCCACAAGGAGACCTGATCTGGGAGGCCGCTCGACGGTCTTCGGGACGAAGGGAGCGGTCGCTTGCGAGCATCCGAGCGCCGCCGTTATCGGGCTCCGCGTCCTCGATAATGGGGGGACGGCCGCCGACGCATGCGTCGCCATGGCCGCCGCGATGGCGGTTCTCTCACCGATGCAGACCGGCATGGGTGGCGACGCCTTCCTACTGTTCTACGAGGCCGAGACAGGGCGGGTAACCGGGGTGAACGGCGCAGGCCGGGCCCCGGGTGCCCTCACCGTCGAGAAGCTCCTGGATCTAGGCGAGATGCCGGCACTTGGCGGCCTCACTGTTACGGTCCCTGGCGCTGTCAGGCTATGGGAGGACACCGCGAACCGCTATGGCAACCAGCCTCTGGCGCGCCTGCTCGAGCCCGCCTGGGAGCTCGCGGAGAATGGTCACCCTGTCGCCGAGGTCGTCGCCCGCTATTGGGAAGAGCACGAAGAGGTACTCCGCAAGAACGAGGCCGCCACACGGGCCTTTCTGCCGGAAGACCGGGCTCCTGTCGCGGGGGAGATCTTCTCCCAGGTAGACCTCGCGGCCACGATCTCGGCCATCGCCGAACGAGGCGCCGACGCTTTCTACAAAGGTGAGATAGCTGCGAGCGTCGCGCGCTCCACGCAGGAGGCCGGCGGATACCTCTCGGAGGAGGACCTCGCAGCCCACGAGTCGACCTTCGTCGAGCCGATCTCGACCGACTACAGAGGCGTCCGGGTCTACGAGATTCCGCCTCCTGGCCAGGGCGTCGCGGCCCTCGAAATGCTCAACATACTCGAAGGGTTCGAGCTGGCCTCTATGGAACCTTCGAGCGCCGACCGCATCCACCTCGAGGTCGAGGCCAAGAAGCTCGCCTTCGAGGACCTGCACGAGAGGGTTGGAGACCCTGCACATTCCGGCATACCGACCGCGGAGTTGCTCTCCAAAGACTACGCCGCGAGCCTGCGTGAGCGTATCTCGTTGGCACGCACCGCGGAGCGAGGGCCTGAGCTGGCGCCTGGCCAGGACACGACCTACCTCTGCGCCGTGGACGCGGAGGGTAACGGCTGTTCGTTCATAAACAGCCTATATAAAGGTTTCGGTAGTGGTATCGTCGCCGAAGGAACAGGTGTCTGTCTCCACAATCGCGGCTACTCGTTCCGCCTGGAACCTGGACACCCGAACGCCATCGCTCCGGGGAAACGCCCGATGCACACCCTCATTCCTGGCCTTGCTACCAGCGATGGAGCCCTGTGGGCCGTCTTCGGCGTGATGGGCGCAGCGATGCAGCCCCAGGGCCACGCACAGATACTGGTCGACCTCCTAGACTACGGTATGGACCCTCAGGAGGCGGTCGAGCACCCTCGTCACCGCCACGAGAACGGCGTCCTCCTCATCGAGGGTCGCGTCCCCGAGGAGGAGATAGCCCGCCTGCGCGGTCGAGGTCATAGCATCGAGGTTAGGGAAGACTTTATGATCCCGGCAGGAGGCGCCCAGCTAATCCGCATCCTGGATAACGGCGTCAGGGCCTGCGGCAGCGACCCGCGCAAAGATGGCTGCGCGCTCGCACAGTAAGGGCAGTGATGTTCCAAAGACAGAGTCCAGCCCGCAGGGTCGCGATCGCGGGGGTTGTAGGGGCGCTCTACGTCGTCTTGAGCATCACGCCCTTCTCCTACGGGCCGGTGCAGTTCAGGATCGGGGAGGCCCTCAAACCGCTCGTGATCAAATACCCCGTGGTCATCCCCGCATTCGGAATAGGGACCGTGATCATCAACCTCTTCAGCCCCTTCGCAGGGGTCCTCGAGCTGGTCTTCATGCCGCTCGTGGACGTCACGGGCGGCATGCTCTGCTATCTCGTGGCGAGGAGGGTAGGCGGGGCATTCGGCACCTACCTCGCCTCGCTAGTCTACGCCCTCTATACCGCAGCCGGCGTCGCGGTAGTGCTCACCGTCGCCACCGGGTTGCCTTACCTGGCCGCCTTCGCCTCGGTCGCCGTCTCGGAGACGATACTGCTCCTCCTCGGAAACGCCTTGCTGGTGCGCCGGATCTGAATGCGGCCTGAGGAAGGCCCCATGCCTTCCTCAAGCCAAGCTGTTCAGCATGCCAGGTATTCAGCAAGTACCTGCCAGCGAGGCTCCCACACCCACCCAGGCTACTTGGCAATCGATGCGGAGTCTTATCCACCGCAGAGAGCACCAACGCAAGTCCTCCCCAATGAAACGGAAATGCGGAAGTGCTGAGAGCCGCGAAGCCGCCGTGCTGAAGCGCTGACGAACGGAGGCCCCAGGCCGAAGCGTGCTGACTTGCTGTAATGCTTACATTAACAAAACTTAATACAACTTTAAACCTATCTTCGGAGTAGCTGCTGGAATTAACATGCGGACGGGTTAGTATGTTATGCAACGTTTCCGGACCGCTTCGCGCCGGGTGTTCGACCGGAGCATGGTCCGCATTATCTCTACTGCGACGTTCTGTCGCACCCCGCATGATCTATAGCAACGCGTTGTCAATGTAGGAAACGCAAGGAGAGGTTGATCTTTATGCGAAGGTCGTCAGGCTCGACGGTAGACGTGGGCGCATCTGGAATCTGTGCAGGCATCTCGGTACTTTCCGGATGCCATCTTGGTGAGCGCTAGGATGAAGAACTCCGCTGACCTCTGCCTGCACGAGCTCTTCGAGGAGCAGGCGCGCCGCACGCCTGAGCATCCCGCGCTCGAAGACGCCAGTATCTCCCTGACTTACCGCGAGCTGGACAGGCTCGCCGACAGGCTCGCGGCGTATCTCAGGAGCTTGGGAATCGGGCTTGACGAACCCGTAGGTGTTTACATGGAGCGACGGGCCGAGTACGTGGTCGCTTGCCTCGCCGCCATGAAGGCCGGCGGCGCCTACCTGATACTCGAACTCGCCTATCCGCCGCTCCTGCTGGCCGATGTCGTGGCTGACGCGAGCCCGCGCGTCATACTCACGCAGGAGCGGTACGGGGATCGTCTGCCAGAGGGGACAGAGACGTTCTTCCTGGACGAGGGCTGGGAGGAGGGACTGGAGGACGGTCCGGCAGGAGATAGCAGGCCCGAGATCAGCCAGGACAACCTGGCTTTCGTCTCGTACTCCTCAGGGACGACGGGTAAGCCGAAGGGGATAGCCAACCCGCACAGGGCGCCAGTCCTCTCTTACCTGTGGCGCTTCGGCATCAGCGACTACGCCCCGGGCGACAGGGTCGGGTGCAACGTGTTCTTTATCTGGGAGATGATGCGGCCGCTGTTACGCGGGGCTACGACGGTCGTCATTCCCGACGACGTTATCTACGACCCGAAAGCCTTGATCCGCTTTCTAGAAGAGTACGAGATCACGGAGACGCTTGTCACCCCATCCCTCCTCGAAGCCGTCTTGAACTCCAGCGGACCCGACGTAGGCGAGAGACTCTCGAAGCTCAGGACGCTGTGGCTGAACGGGGAGGTCGTAACCCGCACGCTCGCGCGGCGCGCCATGGAGCTCTTGCCAGATGCACGCCTGCTCAACGTCTACAGCTGCAGCGAGACCCACGAGGTGGCCGCAGGGGACCTGCGCGAGCTGGTCGAGAACCCTGAGTCTACGTACTGCGCCGTCGGCGTCCCCATGGACCCGGATCACCTCTATCTACTCGACGCTGAAGGCGATCGTGTGCCCGAAGGCGAGACGGGGGAGCTCCTAGTCGGCGGCGACTGTCTTGCGCGCGGCTACGTAGATCTGCCCGAGAAGACCGAAGAGAGCTTCCCTGAAGACCCCTTCTCCTCGAAGAGCGGCGCAAGGATGTACCGCACGGGCGACAGGGCACGCATCCTCTCCGATGGGAGCCTGGAGATCCTCGGCCGCGTGGACTTTATGGTCAAGATCCGGGGCTACAGCGTCGAGCTCGGCGCCGTCGAGGCCGCAATCGAGAAGGACCTCGCCGTAAGGTCTTGCGTCGTAGTCTCGGAGGGCGAGGAGGGCGAGGACAAACGCCTCGTCGCCTACATCGTGCCTGATCCCGAGGACGACCAGCGCTACTCGGGATGGAGCCTCAATCCGAAGACAGGGCGGAGCAAGGAGATAAGGGGCATCCTGCAAGACAGCCTGCCGCACTATGCGGTCCCTTCAGCCTTCGTCGAGCTGGAGTCGCTCCCGATCCAGGCCACATCGGGCAAGGTCGACCGCTCCGAACTCCCGCCTCCGCCACTCCGCTCCACCAGGGAAGACACAGGTAGTGTCGCCAGGCTCCCCGAAAAAGCCCCTCGCTCCGAGAAGGAGGCGCTACTCGCTCGGGCCTGGGAGGACCTGCTGCGCCTTGACGAAGGCGAGGTGCAACCCGAGGATGACTTCTTCGACCTCGGCGGGCACTCACTCGCCGCCGCGCAGCTCTCCAGCCGCGTGGAGCAAGGCTTCGGCGTCCACGTCTCGATGCCGCTGTTTATGGATGACCCGACGCTCGCGGGGCTGTGCGACAGCATAGAGATGCTGCAACGTGACGGGAAAGACGTACAGTCGCGGCCCTCCGAAGACCTGCGCGCCGAGGCCGTCCTCGACCCCGAGATAGCCCCGCGGCCGGCAGCGAGCGGCACGCGGACCCTGCGGGACGCCGACAACATCTTCCTGACCGGGGCCACCGGCTTCCTCGGAGCCTTCCTCCTCGACGGGCTGCTCTCCTCGACAAACGTCCACGTCCACTGCCTCGTCAGGCAGCGCGGGGACGCAGGCGAGATGGAGTCGATCGAGACCAACCTGCGGCGCTACGGGCTGTGGCAGACAGAATGGGAGGAGCGCATAGTGCCCGTCGCGGGAGACCTGGGGGAACCGTTGTTCGGCATGGCCGAAGGAGACTTCGACGCGCTAGCGAAAGAGGTGGATCTGGTAATCCACGCGGCTGCTGTGGTGAACCTCGTCTACCCTTACTCAGCGCTGAAGGCGGCCAACGTCGGCGGCACACGCGAGGTCTTGCGCCTGGCGTGCCGCCACGGGGCGAAGCCCGTGCACCACGTCTCTACGAACGGTATCTTCCCGCCGGGCACGGAGCTGTGCGAGGAAGAGACCGACCTCGACGATCTCGCAGAGGCCCGTGAGGACGGCTACGGCCAGTCCAAATGGGTCGCCGAGAAGCTGGTGCGGGAGGCTGCGGGGCGCGGTCTGCCCGTCAGCGTCTACCGTCCAGGCAACGTCTCGGGGCACAGCGAGTCCGGGGCTTCCAACCCGCGCGACCTGATCGGTGCAGTCATCGTGGAGTCTACGCGGCTAGGATGCGCCCCCGAGGTCGAAGGGTGGCACATGGAGATGACGCCCGTAGATTTCGTCGCCGCTGCGATACTGCACCTCGCATCGGATCAGGCGGCGCAGGGAGGGACCTACCACCTGGCGAACCCCGACCCTCTGCCCGCGGACGAAGTCTTCGACCGGCTGGAGGAACAAGGCTACCCGCTGGAGCGCCTCCCCTACGACGAATGGCTGCAGAAGATAGACGCCGCTCCTCCGGAAGAAGGCTCCCCAGGGGAGGTTCTGCAAGGAGCGTCGCCCTCAGTTGAGGAGCTCTGGGAAGAGAACATCTACGACGACAGCAATGCGCGCCGTGCTTTGAATGACGGGCCGATTCGGCCCGCCATCGACGAGGAGCTTATGGAGACCTACGCCAGGTACTTCGCGCAGCAGGGGTGGATAGGGGCATCAGGCAGCGGGCATCGGCAGGCTCAAGGCGAGGTTCGTAGGCCGAAAATAAGCCGAGGCGGAGCCCTTTAGCAGTTCAGTCGGCTCGATCGTTCCGTCAAGGTGGGATATCGTCCGCTGGTACGCGTCAGAAACGTGGAACAAAGACTATCCCACGTCTACGTCCGTGGTATCGACATCGAGGACTTCGTCGAGGCCCATGATCTCACGCACCACCTCTTCGAGATCATCTTGCGTGGCAACCGCACCTGTCAGCTCCACGACGCCTTCCCTGACGGAGCGGACCTCCAGGCTCGTGCCGTCGAGCAGGTCGGCCACGTCGTCCTTGACGTCTTCGTTCTCCTTTAGGAGTGGGTCTACCTCCTCCTCGCCTGTGTCAGGGTCGACGTAGACGTCGTTGCGCGGGTATCCCGAGTCTGGGGTGTAGCTCTCGTCCTCCCAATCCTCGCGCGACTCCAGCTCCTCCTCCGAGCTTGTCTCGTCCGGGTCCTCCGGCTCGGTGACGAGCTGGCCTTCGTGCTCGTAATCTTCTTCGTCCTCGTCGTCGATATCGTCGGGAGCGTAGTCGTCTTCCGGTTCTACTTTGTCACCCTCGTGGTCGCCCGGCTCCTCGTCAGCAGGGTCGGCCTCGAAGGTCGCGAAGTCGACGTCGGGGTCGAGGGAGATGCCCGTGATCGGAACCTCAAGGTGTTCCCCGCTCTCCGTCTCGACGACGACGTGGGTGACCTCGCCGCTCTCCTCGTCCGTCACTACCTCGACGATGCGGCCGAACTCGGTACCGTCCGCCGCCCGCGCCTCGAGCCCGATAAGACCTGGTTCTTGCAAGTCGCCCTCCGAAGTAGCTTGCGTCCGTTTGGAAAGATATACCCTGTACCCGAGGGCTTACTCCGGCAGCTCGGCCAGGACCTCGGCCATCCTGTAGAGATCGGAGTCCAGGGGTTGCTCTTTGCTCACCACCTCTTCGAGCTGCACGCGCTCGATGCGCGGGCCCCTGATCCCGACCATCACCCCGGTCTCTCCGTCGGCGAGCGCCTCGACCGCCGCCGTCCCGAGCCGGCTTGCGAGTATCCGGTCTGAGGCCGTCGGGATCCCACCGCGCTGGATGTGGCCTACGACTGTGAGCCGGGAGTCGTAGGTGCCCTCCGACTCGTTTATGTACTCGTGTAGCTCCTCGGCGGTGAGCGGCGCCCCCTCGGCGACAACGACTATGAAGTGGGATTTCCCCTGCTCGTACGCTTTCTTGAGGAACGACAACAACGCTTCGGGCCTTGGCTCGAACTCGGGGACGACGGCGGCCTCGGCCCCGCCAGCGATAGAGCTCATGAGCGCCAGATAGCCTGAGTCGCGGCCCATCACCTCGACCACGTGCGCCCGCTGGTGGGAGCTGGCCGTGTCTTTGATCCTGTCGATTGCCTCCAGGGCTGTGTTCAGCGCCGTGTCCACCCCTATCGCAGTGTCGGTGCCCCACACGTCGTTGTCTATGGTCGCCGGAACTCCGGCCACCTTGATCCCGAGCTCGGATAGCCTCAATCCTCCGGTCAGGCTCCCGTTCCCGCCTATGACCACGAGCCCCTCGACCTCGGCTTCAGCGAGCTTGCCCGCCGCCCTCCTCTGCCCCTCGGGCGTCGAGAACTCAGCCGAGCGTTCCGTCCCAAGTACGGTCCCCCCGCGGTGGATGATGCCCCCCAGGCGGCGCCGGTCCATCGGGTAGATCCTGCCTTCCAGAAGCCCCCTGTAGCCAGCCCATATCCCCATGACCTCCCAGCCCCTGAAGAAGGCCGTCCGCGCCACGGCCCTCACCGCCGCGTTCATCCCGGGTGCGTCGCCCCCACTTGTCAATACCCCTATCCTCAAACACGCCTCCTCTTACTCGAGATCCTGGACGGAGTATACGGATACAGGGCGACCCTCGAGAACCCCGGCGATGAGGTTCGCCGATCACCAGCCCAGCCAGCTCCCGTTCGGCGCGCGCCAGCGTGCAGGCACCGCCATCGAAGACAGCTGGTCCGTGGTATCACAAAGATGGGGCGATTTTCGCATGCATGGCCAAAAGCGCCTTGATCTACCAAGAGAGAGTAATAAAATATGAGCGCGACGGGCTTAGATTTTTGGCGTTACGGATGACCCGATATGGGGAATGATGGAGTACGAGGATTTTATACAGGAGGCAATCGACGGATGATATGTGAGAACTGCGGGATTCGGCCGGCGAGCGTACAGGTCTTCCAGCAGCAGGAGGACAGGAGGGTGACCCGCTATCTGTGCACGCAGTGCGCGCGGCAGCTGGGCATGATCGGGGGCTCGCAGGGCGGGGACGACCCGTTCGCGATGCTCCAGAACCTAATACAGCAGCAGCAAGGGGGGCAAGGCAGCCTGTTCGACGCGCTCTCGGGGGAGGCTAAGCAGGCTGTGATGCGGGCTCGCGAGGCGTCTGCCGGGACCACTCGGACGGCGGCAATCGGGACGGACCACCTGCTCGCCGGTATAGTGACCGGTGACAACGTGGCGACCGAAGCCCTACAGCGTGCTGGCGCTGACGTCGGCGGGATGCGGGCGCGCTTCCAGGAGTTCCGCGGCGATCCCGGGGATGAGATCTACACGTTCACCCCGAGCGCCAAGCGCGCCTTGCAGCTCTCCTTCACCGCGGCCAGGCAGATGGGCGTGGGGCAGGTAGGGAGCGAGCACCTGTTGCTCGGGCTGCTCGGTGAGGGTGACGGGAACGCATACAGGATACTGCAGCAGCATGGCGCGAGCGACGCCGAGGCGTTGAGGCGTGAGATCCTACGCCTCATGCAGCAGCGGGGGGCGCAGATGGGACAAGGGATGCCTGGTGCGGCCGCTGGAGGCCCTGGTATGGGCGGAGGTCAGCAGGGCCCGACGAGCAATACGCCGACCCTGGATCAGGTCAGCAGGGACCTCACGCAGCTTGCGCGCGACGGCGAGCTCGACCCTGTTATCGGGAGGGCGGAGGAGATCTCACGTGTCGTCCGCATTCTCTCCCGCCGCACGAAGAACAACCCTGTCCTGATCGGTGAGGCCGGCGTGGGCAAGACGGCGGTGGCCGAGGGACTCGCCCAGCGGATCGTCTCGGACGACATACCTGAGTCGCTCAAGGGCAAGCGCGTCCTCGCGCTCGACGTGGGCGGGCTCGTCGCAGGCACCCGTTTCCGCGGGGACTTCGAGGAGCGGATGCAGCAGATGCTCAAGGAGCTCCAGCAGGAGGAGAAAGACATCATCCTGTTTATCGACGAGCTGCACACCATCGTGGGGGCCGGCGGCGCTGAGGGCGCTGTCAACGCCTCGAACATGCTCAAGCCGGCGCTAGCGCGCGGCGAGCTCCAGGTCGTCGGGGCGACCACGCTCGACGAGTACCGCAAGCACGTGGAGAAGGACAAGGCTCTGGAGCGGCGCTTCCAGCCCGTGCTCGTCGACGAGCCGACGGTGGACGAGACGGTGGCGATCCTCTTCGGCCTCAGGGACCGTTACGAGGCACACCACAGGGTGAAGATCACGGAGGAGGCTATCATCGCGGCCGCCCAGCTCGGCGACCGCTACATAACGGACCGCTTCCTGCCTGACAAGGCCATCGACCTCCTCGACGAGGCGGCGGCCGAGGTGCGGCTCCGCTCGACGGTGCCGCCCGTTGACGTCAAGCGCATCGAGGAGGAGATAGCGGGCCTCGAACGCGAGAAGGAAGACGCCGTCAGGGCCGAGGACTACGAGACGGCCGCAGGCTTCAAGCAGCGTATCGAACAGCTCAAGGCCGAGTTGCGCGAGCAGCAGGAGGGTTGGGCCGGACGCCGCGAGACGAACGCCCCCGAGGTGACGCGTGAGGACATCGCCCACATCCTCGAGGAGTGGACCGGCGTGCCCGCGACCAACATAGTCCAGGAGGAGGCCGAGCGTCTGCTGAGCCTGGAGGCCGTACTGCACGAGCGGGTCGTGGGCCAGGAGCCCGCGGTCAAAGCCGTGGCCGAGGCCATCAGGCGCGCCAGGGCCGGCATAAAGGATCCGAAGCGCCCCGTCGGCAGCTTCATCTTCCTCGGTCCCACGGGCGTGGGCAAGACCGAGCTCGCGAGGACGCTCGCCGAGTTCCTCTTCGGCGAAGAAGACGCCATGATCCGGATAGACATGTCCGAGTTCCAGGAGGCCCATACCGTCTCCAGGCTCGTCGGCGCCCCTCCCGGCTACGTCGGCTACGAGGAGGCCGGACAGCTCACGGAGCAGGTGCGGCGTCGCCCCTATAGCGTCGTGCTCTTCGATGAGATCGAGAAGGCCCACCCCGACGTCTTCAACACGCTACTTCAGGTGCTCGACGACGGGCGGCTGACGGATGCCAAGGGCAGGACGATCAACTTCGAGAACACGGTCATCATCATGACCTCGAACGTGGGCAGCCAGCACCTCGTCTCGACCAGGCAATTTGGCTTCACCTCGCGCGATGGCGTGGACTTCCGCGAGACCGAGCGGCGGGCCAGGGAAGCGCTCGAAAGAGCCTTCAGGCCTGAGTTCCTCAACAGGGTAGATGAGATCATCGTCTTCCAGCCCCTCACGAAGGAGGATGTGCTGAAGATCGTGGACATCATGCTCTCTCGTCTGAACAAGCACCTCGAAAGCCAGCGCGTCCAGGTCGAGGTCACCGACGCCGCGAAGGAGTTCCTAGCCGAGGAGGGCTACGACCCGAAGTTCGGCGGACGACCGCTGGCGCGGGCCATCAGGCGCTACGTCGAGAATCCCCTCTCTAGCCGCATCATAGGCGGCGAGTTCGGCCCCGGCGACACCGTCGTCGTCGACCGCGCTGATGAGGGGCTCACCTTCGAGGCGAAGGTGCCCGCAGCCCACTAGATCTGCACATCGTCTGCCACAAGGGGCTCCCCACCTAGGGGAGCCCTTTTCTGTGTTAAGTTTGTCGCCGTGATGGTGTTACCGGAAGGCTACGCGACGAGGGCGCCCGAGCGTGGGGACGCGGAGGCCGTTGAGGCTCTTATCGCAGCCTGCCAGATCGCAGACACTGGTGCGTCGGACATGAGCGTGGAGGAGATGCTCGATGACTGGCACTCTCTGGACCTCGCCGAGGAGGCTGTGATCTTGACCGCGCCCGACGGCCGGATCGCCGCCTACGCCGACGTGTTCAACCGCTCCTTCGTGATCGTCTCCATCTACGGTTACGTCCACCCTGACTATCGGGATGTGGGACTGGGCAGCTATCTGGTCGCGTGGGGAGAGCGCTGGACGCGAGACCACATGCCACAAGCCCAGGAGAACGCACGTGTCGTCGTGCAGCATTACATCAACTCGGCCAACGAAGCAGCGCGACGACTGCTGGAGACCTCAGGATACACCCCGGTACGCGGGATATACGTGATGGAGACGACACTCCATAAATCCCCGCCATTACCCAACTGGCCCGCTGATATCTCCGTCCGCACCTTCGTCCCAGGCAAAGACGAGCGTGCGGTCTATGAGGCCGTCGAGGACGCGTTTAGAGACCTGTGGGGCCGCCCCCGTAACCCTTTCGAGCGGTTCGTCAGGGAGACGGAGAAGGAGAACTTCGACCCTTCCCTCTGGTTTCTGGCCGTGGAAGGCGACGAGGTAGCGGGCGTCACCCTGGGCAAGACGCTCGCCGGCGAAGGATGGGTGGACGTCGTGGGAGTACGGCGCCCGTGGCGGACCCGCGGGTTGGGGCTAGCCCTCATTCGTCACGCCTTCACCGAGTATCACCGGCGCGGTACACATAGGGTCAGCCTCAGCGTGGATGCCGAGAGCATCACAGGCGCTCCTAAGCTCTACGGAAGGGCCGGGATGCGCGTCAGGGAGAGCTACGTCATCCACCTCAAAGAACTTCGCCCAGGTGTCGACCTCGGTATGAGATTCGATGAAGATTAGTATCATTTCATAGCATCAAACAAAAGTTTGACGAGGCTACTCTCTTGCGCTAAGGTGTGTATCGATGGGAGAGGCATTACATCCGAGGCGGGTAGAGATCCTGCGCTACCTTGCGCGGCGGGCGGGTGTAGAGGGGCCTCCGCCGAGCGTGCGTGAGATCGGGGCTGCTGTTGGTTTGAGCAGCTCGCAGACCGTACACCACCACCTTGGCAGGCTGGAGGAGGAAGGATACGTGAGGAGGATGGGGAGGGGTGCCAGGACGCTCGGGCTGACGAGGAAGGGTTGGGAGGCGGCGGGCCACATGGCTTTGCTTGGCAGGATCGCCGCTGGTCGTGGTCTCGAGGCGGTGGCGTTCGGTGACGAGGCCTACTCGCTGGCTGCAGAGCTGCTCTCGGTGCGTTCCGGACGGCGGCGTTATCTCTTGCGGGTTGTGGGGCAGAGCATGGTGGGGGCTAGGATAGAGGATGGGGATCTCCTGGTGGTGGAAGAAGACGAGATCCCACCTGACGGTGCTGTGGTCGTCGCGTTGCTCGGGGATGGGGATGAGGTAACCGTCAAGCGGCTCTACCGCGAAGGCGCGAAGGTACGGCTCAGACCGGAGAACGGGGAGCACAAAGAGATCCTGGTCCCCGCGGAAGAGATAAGGGTACAGGGGAGGGTGGTCTACGTTGTCCATCCACCGCGGCTGGGTCCTTCCGGGGACGGGTCTTGAGTCCGGATGGGGTCTGTTCTGGACCTGCTGTGGGGTCTGCTCTCGTACGTGGCATTCACGGGCGCTGGAGGTCTCGTGGGGTACTTCTTCGCCAGGAAGCGCACAGAACACGAGGTGAGCTACTCTCGTAGGGTAGAGACCGTCGAGGTCATCCAGGACTCGGTCGCTTCCATAGTCGAGGAGTTCTTGGCGGCGCGCGATTACGTCTCGGGGAGCGGTCCCTTCGACGGAGCGCCGGCCAAGAAGATAGATCGGGTCCTCGATGAATTCGAGGGGTACTATGTACGGCGTGAGATCTGGCTGAACCGTGACACCTTCGCTAGGCTCGAAGCATTCACCGTCACCCTCCGCGCCTACCACCGGGAACTCGCCTCCCTGCCGCTCTATTATGAAGACCCTGACTTCGAGTGGGAGCACGAGCGCGTGGGCCGCGAGCTCGACCGGTGGCTGGAGACAGACCTCCCCGCGGCCCGCGAAGGGCTCGCCGACGCTTTCAGGGGGATGCTCGGGGTGGGGCGCTGGCGCCGCAGAGTTCTTCGATAACCTCTGCAGGAACAAATCTTGCGGGCCAAGTGTACGCCGGGTAACATTGCTATATACGGCGCGTCCCATACGGATTGTCCGATGGAAAGGTTCGTGGAGCGGTGAGCGCAACGTTATCGGTGGCGAATGCGTCCGTGGCCGCGTACTGCACGTTGCTCGGGGGTTGGAGTCTCTCATAGGCCGGTTCAGAGCGTACCTGCTCATTTTGCGGTCGGGGTTAGGCACGCTCTTGCGCCACCTGCGCCTCGCTGTGGCGGCTTACGGGGTGCTCCTGATCTCGCTCCTGCTCGCAGGGCTCGCCTGGTACTACGTGCGCCAGACGGTCGAGGCGCAGGACCAGGTCCGTTTCGACGAGACCATTCAGGCTACGCAGGCGGCCGTGGACCGGCGGACGGATGCTTACCTCGACGCGCTGTTCGGCGCCCGCGGCGTGTTCCTGGCCAGCAAGGCGGTCGAGCGCGAAGAGTGGGAGAGCTACGTCGAGGGCATAGAGACCAAGAGCCGGCTCGAGGGCCTGCAGGCGCTTGGCTTCGCCAGATATGTAAGGCCTGACGAGAGGGCGGCTTTCGTCAGTGAGGCCAGGAGAGAGGGGATGCCTAAGATGAGGCCCGACCTGGATCCCGGCGGGGAGCGTCCCGCCTACTTTCCCCTCGCGCTGGTCGCCCCTTCAGACGAGGCCAACCTGAGCATGATAAACCAGGATGCCTACACGGAGCAGGCCCACAAGGTTGCCATGGACGCGGCGCGCGACACCGGCTCCCCGCAGGCTACCAGGATGGTCTACGTGCTCACGGGGCCAACCGCGAACTCCAGCGTCGACCTCGCCCTCAGCCCTGGCTTCGCCGTGTACCTTCCGGTCTACGCCGAGGGAGAGCCGGTGGAGAGTGTCGCCGCACGAAGGCGCGCCCTCAGAGGGTTCGTCGTCGGGTATTTCAGGCGGGATGGGCTGCTCGACGACGTGTTCGGGAGCGGCTTCGACCCGGCCATAGACTTCGAGGTATATGACGGTGCCGACGTTGCGTCGAGCTTGCTCCTCTACGACGAAGACGGGGTGCAGCGCGCCGGAGAGGAGGGGTACGATCCTCTCTTCTCCGAGAAGAGCCGCTTCGGGGTGGCCGGGCGCGAGTGGAGCTTGTACTTCGCCACGTTGCCAGGATTCAAGAAAGGTGCCGAGAGCAACCTGCCGGCCTTCGTGCTCGCCAGCGGCATAGGAGCCAGCGTCTTGCTCTTCGGCATCTCCTGGATGCTCGTGCGCAGCCGCATCCTGGCCGAGCGCGCGAGCAAGGACCTCGAGGATGCCAACAGGGAACTGGAAGGGACCAACAGGGAGCTTGAGGCGTTCTCTTACTCTGTCTCCCACGACCTGAGGGCCCCCTTGAGGGCCATAGACGGCTTCTCCCAGATATTGCAGGAGGACTTTGAGCACGCGCTCGACGACGAGGGAATGGACTACCTCGGTCGAGTAAGGGCGGCGAGCGGGCACATGGCCACCCTTATAGATGATCTGCTCGACCTCTCGAGGGTTGGACGCAGGCCCCTGTGCAGGGAACCCGTCGACCTAGCCAGCCTCGCCGCGGGGATAATCGAGGAACTTAGGGCGTCGCAGCCAAGACGAGAGGTCGAGTTCTCGGCCGGTGAGAAAATTATGGCCTGGGGGGACGCGAATCTGCTCAAGGTGGCGCTCGAGAACCTGCTCGGCAACGCGTGGAAGTTCACCGCTAGGGAAGAAGTGGCGCGCATTGAGTTCGGCGCCGAAAGGAAATCCGGTCCGGGTCTACCGTCACCCATTTACTACGTGCGGGACAACGGGGCCGGCTTCGACCAGACGTACGCAGACAAGCTGTTCGGCGCGTTCCAGAGACTGCACGGACAGGATGAGTTCGAGGGGACGGGGATAGGCCTGGCGACGGTAGCGCGAATCGTCCACAGGCACGGCGGCAGGGTCTGGGCGGAGGGAACGGTGGGTGAGGGGGCCACGTTCTACTTCACGCTAGGAGGCCGGGATATCGGGGACCGCACGGTCCCTGCGAAGAAGGCCGATGTTGCGTGAGGCCGGCGCGAAGAGGGCACCGCTGACAGGGATCCTGCGCGTGCTGCTCGTAGAGGACTCCGAGAACGACGCGATGCTTCTCCTGCGGGAGCTCAGACGCGGCGGATACCAGCCCCTCTCGCAGAGGGT
>DATDKO010000497.1:0-24447 GCA_036519935.1 Rubrobacter sp.
TTCGGAGGGTGGCACAGGCCGGGGTTCGGCCACGGTCCGCGGCGGGGACGGATGTTCGAGAAGGGCGACTTGAAGTATGTGATCCTCGACCTGCTCAAGGACGAGCCCTCCCACGGCTACGAGGTCATACGGAAGCTGGAGGAGAGGTCCCGCGGGTTCTACTCTCCGAGTCCCGGCTCCGTTTACCCCACACTGCAACTGCTCGAAGACATGGAGTACGTGAGCGCCACCCAGCGGGACGGCAAGAAAGTCTACGCCATCACGGACGAGGGGCGGAAGTTTCTGCATGAGAACCGGCGCTCTGTAGAGGATATCTGGGGCAAGTTCGGAGGAAGCTGGGATCCTGGCGTCGCGTCCGAGCTGCACGAGATCAGGCACGACCTCATGGACCTCGGTAAGCTCTTCGGCCAGCAGATGCGCGAGGGAAGGGTGGACCAGGAGAAGCTGGCCCGCATAAGGACCGTGATCTCAGCCGCCACAAGCGAGATAGAAGACATCCTGCGGGAGCGCGAAGATCCAGGGACGACAAGCGTGTGAAATAGCATTTCAGCATTCGCGTGCGGAGCCTTGGCTGACTTGCTGAAAGGCCGGAGCGTGCTGACTAGCTGACATGCTGGTATCTTGAGAGGTGTAGAGAGGGGCGAGTAAAGGGGAACATCGCATGGTACAGCGGAAGGTGGAAGAAGTCGCTGGGTACCGGCGTGGGGACGACCCCCCTTACCTCTACCCTGACTACGTGGCGACGCGGCTAAGGGCGCCGAAGAAGCCCCTGATCATCCTCCCCAGGACGCTCTCGGACACTACGGGTCCGGCATACGGGCGCGATCCTTTGGGAGAGCTTGACGACGACCTGACCCGCCAACATTCCGGCGAGCCTTTGGGTGAGAGGATTATCGTTACGGGTTTCGTCCTCGATGGCGACGGACGCCCGGTAAAGAGCAGCCTCGTCGAGATCTGGCAAGCCAACGCCGCCGGACGCTATACACACCATCTGGACCAGCACCCTGCTCCGCTCGACCCGAACTTCTCGGGGGCGGGGAGATGCCTGACGGACGGCGAGGGCCGGTACAGGTTCGTGACGGTAAAGCCTGGTGCCTATCCCTGGAAGAATCACGACAACGCCTGGCGCCCGGCCCATATACACTTCTCGCTCTTCGGGCCTGCGTTCAGGAGCAGGCTCATAACCCAGATGTACTTCCCTGGCGACCCGCTACTCGAGCACGACCCGATCTTCCACTCCGTGCGAGATCCGAAGTCTCGACAACGTATGATCTCCACCTTCGACCTCCAAACGACACGGCCTGAATGGGCCCTCGGCTACCGCTTCGACATCGTGCTGGAAGGAAGGGAAGCAACCCCGATGGAGAACCACAGATGAGCCCCGAGCCAACACCTTCCCAGACGATTGGACCCTTCTTCCACGAGGCGCTCCTCGACAGGAACTACACCGAGCTCGTCTCGCTCGACCACCCTGAAGGTATAAGGATCGAGGGAACAGTCTACGACGGGGCAGGCGAGATCGTGCCGGACGCGATGGTCGAGATCTGGCAGGCTAACAGGGCTGGCCGCTACAACCATCCTGCGGACAGCAGGGAGGATCTATCCCTCGACGAAGATTTCTCGGGCTTCGGGCGCTCAGGCACAGATAGAGGCGGCACGTTCTCCTTTTTGACGGTCAAGCCAGGGCCCGTGGCCGGTCCGGGCGGAGAGCTTCAGGCACCGCACGTTATGGTCTCCGTGTTCGCCCGCGGTCTCCTGAAGCGTCTGGTGACTCGCGTCTACTTCCCCGACGAGGAAGAGGCGAACGCTGTCGATCCCGTTCTCTCTTCCATCGAAGACCAGGGACTTCGGAGGACCCTCATAGCCCGTGACGAAGGGGGTGCTCTGCGCTTCGATATCCACCTGCAGGGCGACGGGCAGACCGCGTTCTTCGAGTTCTAGAGATGGCCGGGGATCTGTTCAGGCCGATCTTCGTCCCTGAGAGGTTTTCGGAGGCCGTCTCTGGAAGAGCCTGGATCGGGGCGATGCTCGAGGCTGAGGGCGCCCTTGCGGTTGCGCAGGCGCGGGCTGGTCTGATCCCTCGCCAGGCAGCGGAGACCATCGTCTCCTGCTGCGACGCGGACCGCTTTGTTCCCGAGGAGATAGGACGCAAAGGACGCGCCCAGGGCAACCCCGTCCCGCCGCTCGTCCGGGCTCTCACCAGAGCGGTCTCAAGGGTCTCCGAAGATGCAGCCGGCCACGTCCACAAGGGGGCCACGAGCCAGGACATAATGGACACGGCCGCGATGCTCGTGTGCCGGAATGCTCTGGACTTGGTCCTCGCCGAGATTGATGGGATCTCGGCGGCCTGCGCCCGGCTCACCAATACGCATAGAGACACTATGATGCCTGGCCGTACGCTGCTCCAGCAGGCGCTACCGACGACCTTCGGCAAAAAGGCAGCCGGCTGGCTGGTCTCGGTGCTCGAGGCTAGAACACGGCTCCGCGAGGTGCGCGAGTCGGGGCTTGCCGTGCAACTTGGAGGGGCGGCTGGGACGCTGGCCTCGCTCGGTCATGCGGGCACGCAGGTCCTCGGCGAGTTCGCGCGGGAGCTTGACCTCTTGGAGCCCGTAGTTCCGTGGCACACGGATCGGGTCAGGATCTCGGACATCGGGGGCACCCTCTCGCTCCTCGCCGGCGTGCTGGGTAAGATCTCACAGGACGTCATCCTGATGGCCCAGACGGAGATCGGAGAAGTCGCCGAGCCCGCAGGAGAGGGAAGGGGAGGCTCTTCGACGCTTCCCCACAAGCGAAACCCCATCCTCTCCGTGACCGCAGCCGCGAACACCAGAAGGGTGCTCGACCTCTCGCACACGCTGCAGGCTGCTATGGTGGGCGAGCACGAGCGGGCAACAGGCGCGTGGCACTCCGAGTGGGAGACTCTCTCGGACGCCCTCGCCCTCGCTGGCGGGGCCGCCGCCGCGGTCAGGGAGGTGACTGAAGGATTGGAAGTCTATCCGGAGAAGATGCTGGAGAACCTGAACGCCACCGGAGGCCTGCTCCTCGCGGAGAACGTCGTCACCGTTGCGGCAGAGCATCTCGGGCGTTTAGAGGCCCACGACTTTGTCGAGGAGGCCTCGCATCGGGCCCTCGAAAGCGGAAAGCCACTACGCGAAGAACTGTTGTCCGAACCCAGACTCGGCGAGGTTCTTTCCGAGAGTGAGATAGACGCGGTGTTGGATCCGGCACGCTACCTGGGGTCTGCAGGTGAGTTCGTGGACCGGGCTCTGAAACTATATCGTGAGGGGGAGATCAAGTGACCCAAGAAGCCGTAGTGGAACTGAACCACGTCCTCGAAGGACCGGAGGACGCGCCGGTCCTCGTCCTGTCCAACTCTCTGGGCTCCACGCTCGGGATGTGGGACGACCAGGCCCCTGTTCTCCGCGAACGTTTCCGCCTCTTGCGCTACGACCAACGTGGGCATGGTGATTCGCCAGTCCCGTCCGGTCCCTACAAGCTAGAAGACCTCGGGCGAGACGCACTGGCGCTGCTGGACCGGTTGGAGATCGAAAGCGCTTCATTCTGCGGCCTCTCCATCGGCGGGCTCGTTGGCATGTGGCTGGCGAGCGAAGCTCCCGAGCGCGTCGAGTGTCTGGTGCTGTGCTGCACCGCGCCCCGGTTCGACCCTGAGATGTACGACGCCCGCGCCAGCAAGGTCAGGGCCGAGGGTGTCGGTTCTATTGCCGACGTGGTGCTCGAGCGCTGGTTTACGCCCGAGTTCCGCGCCGCCCGTCCCGAGACCGTCGAGGCGGCAGCGAATATGCTGCGCAGCACGCCGGCGGAGGGATATGCGGGTTGCTGCGAGGCTCTCAGGGACGCCGACTTGCGGAGTAGGCTCGGGGGGATCCGGGCTCCCACGCTCGTGATCGCGGGCGCAGAAGATCCCGCGACCACCGTAGATCAGGCAGAGGAGATCCGTGACTCGATCCCGGAGGCGCGCCTCGTCGTGATCGAGGCGGCGCACCTGGCGAACATCGAGCAGCCCGAAGCCGTAACGCGAGAGATCCTGGAACATCTTGAGCCGGTCGCGAGGGACAGAAGATGACCTCGGAAGACTCTGCGTACGATCGCGGTATGAAGGTTCGCCGCGAGGTCCTGGGCGACGAGTACGTCGACCGGGCCATCGGGCAAACGACGGACTTCACCGCAGACTTCCAGGACTTCATAACCAGGTACGCCTGGGGGGAGGTCTGGGCTCGCCCCGGCCTGGACCGCAGGACGCGGAGCTGCATCACCCTCACCGCGCTTGTCGCGCTGGGCCGCCTCGACGAACTGGAGCTGCACGTGCGCGCAGCCGTTCGCAACGGCCTGTTGGAAAGTGAGATAAGAGAAGTCTTCCTCCAGAGCGCCGTCTACTGCGGGGTACCCGCGGCCAACTCCGCCTTCGCCGTGGCTAGGCGCGTACTCTCCGAGTCCGAACGCGGAAAGGAGGAGTAGGTGCATACGCAGGTTGGGATCGTCGGGGGTGGACCGGCAGGGCTGCTACTCTCACACCTTCTGCACCTGGAGGGGATCGAATCCATCGTGCTCGAACGCCGCAGCCGCGAAGAACTGGAGACGACGGTAAGGGCCGGCGTGCTCGAACACGGCACGGCCGGGTTACTGAGAGAGGTCGGCGTCGGAGAGAGGATGCTCAGGGAGGGATCCGTCCACCACGGGATCGAACTGCGCTTCGACGGCCGCGGGCACCGCATCGACTTCGCCGACCTGACAGACGGACTTTCGATCACGATCTACGGTCAGCAGGAAGTCGTCAAGGACCTGATCCGCGCCAGGCTCGAGGCGGGCGGAAAGATCCTGTTCGAGGCCGGGGCCGAAAGCGTAGAAGACCTCGACACGGAATCGCCGAAGATTCGCTTCCTCCAGGACGGCCAGCGAGAGGAGATCTCCTGCGACTACGTCGCCGGCTGCGATGGCTCTCTCGGGGTCTGCAGGACCAGGATCCCGGAGAACGTGCGCGCGGAGTACACGAGAACCTATCCCTTTGGGTGGTTCGGCATCCTCGTCGAGGGACCGCCATCGACGGAGGAGTTGATCTACACCCTCCACGACCGCGGCTTCGCCCTCGTCAGCACTCGCTCCCCCGAGGTCCAGCGCCTCTATTTCCAGTGCAACCCGCAAGACGACGTCGAAGAGTGGCCTGACGAGAGGATCTGGGACGAGCTCTCCACAAGACTCGCCACTCACGATGGCTGGGAGCTGGCCGGGGGCGGGATCTTCCAGAAGGACATCGTGCAGATGCGCTCCTTCGTCTGCGAGCCGATGCAGCACGGCAGGCTCTTTCTGGCCGGAGACGCCGCGCACATCGTCCCGCCCACTGGAGCGAAGGGTATGAACCTGGCCATCTCAGATATCCGAGTCCTCGCCCACGCCCTGACGGAGTTCTACAGATCTGGAGATAAGGGGCTACTCGATGCGTATTCCGAGATCTGCCTGCGCCGCGTCTGGAGGGCGCAGCGGTTCTCCTGGTGGATGACGTCCATGCTGCACCGCTTCGACAGGAGCGACCCTTTTCAGCTCAAGGTGCAGCAGGCCGAGCTCGACTACGTCACGACCTCGCGGGCTGCTGCCACGACCATCGCCGAGAACTACGTCGGCGCTGCCCTGGGTTGAGCGACGAGATCACCACCTCCCACCCTCTATAATGAGCGGCGTGTCGAGAGGGATGATTAGCGGTAAGACCGGGTTGCTGGCCCTCGTCGGGCAACCGGTCGGCCACAGCCTGAGCCCGGCGATGCACAACGCAGCTTTCGTCGCGGACGGCCTCGACTTCGTCTACGTCTGCCTGGATGTAGATCCCGACGAACTGCCGGCGGCGGTGAGGGGCCTGGAGGCCCTGAAGTTCAGGGGCTTCAACGTTACGATGCCGCACAAGCGGGCGATGATCCCGCTCGTGGACGAGCTGAACGAGGAAGCCCGCATCTCGGGCGCCGTCAACACCGTGGTGATCGAAGACTCCGGGTTGCGCGGTTTCAACACGGACGGAGGCGGGATGGTGATAGCCTGCCAGGAGGCCGGTATAGAACTCCCAGGCAGGAGCGTCCTGCTCCTCGGTGCCGGGGGTACCGCCGCAGCTATCGCGGTCGCCTTCGGTAAGGCCGGGGTCGGTGAGTTGCACATCGCCAACCGGAACGTCGAGCACGCCGCACAGCTACGGGAGGAGCTGCACGGGACTGGCATGAAAGGGCTAGTGGTTCATCACCTCGATGCGCTTCCTGATGTAGAGATCGTCATCAACGCCACTCCTCTAGGGATGAAGGAGGGGGACCCCATGCCAGTACCATCCGGTTACGTGCGGGAGGGTAGGGCGTTCTGTGACGCGGTCTACCGTCCAGGGACCGAGACACCGCTAGTCCGGCTGGCCCGCGAGCGGGGCGTCCCCGTCGTCGCCGGCGACAGGATGTTGCTCTACCAGGGCGTACTGGCGCAGAAGCTCTGGACCGGACGCGAGCCGAACGTGAAGGCCATGGACAGCGCCATCTCCTGAACCAAGACCTGAAATGCTGACACGCTGAAGTGCTGACATGCTTCAAAACGGATAGACGACTACTTCAAGCGCCCCGAGTGCGTACCACGCTCCGAAAGCCATGCTAAGTACGCCGAGCACGGGGGCGACGCGCTCGAAATTGCGCGCTATGGGACCGCCGGCTATGACGAGGCCGAAGGCGGTGGAGAGGAGCGCCATCGAGACGGCGGTCCCGGCAGCGAAGAGAATCAGCGCACCGGTCGCCTGAGCTTTTTCCGAGATGGTCGAGAGTAGTAGCAGCGTGAGCCCGCCAGAACCGCCGATACCGTGCACCAGACCGACGCCGTAGAATGAAAGCGGAGGACGCCGCGGGACGCGGTGGGCGTGCCCGTGGGATTCGTCGTGGGCGTGAGAGTGGACGTGGCGGTGGGCCTCGCCGCCGTCGTGGGCGTGGACGTGGACGTGGTAAAAGCCGCGGCGCCATCGGACGAGAAGCCTCACTGCAAGCAACACTATGATGCAACCTATGGCGACCTCGGCGACCTTGCTGATGACCTGGGGCAGGTACTGGTTCAGGAGGACGAGTGGCAGGCCGACGAGCACGAGCGTGGTCCCGTGCCCCAGGCCCCAGAGGAAGCCCATGACGCCTGCCTTCCTTACCCGATTTCGCTCCTTCTCTGAGGCTATGAGGGTTGTGACGGCGGCGAGGTGATCGGGGTCGCTCGCGTGTCGCAGACCGAGCAGCAGGCTGACGAGCAGGATGACCCCTACGCCGACCTGTCCGTGCAAGAATCCCTCGAGCCAGCCGTCTATCGCGCCCACCCGCTCCTCCTAGTCTCCGTCTTCCAACGCGGTCCTCACCAGATTGCGGTCATGCTCCCAGGCAAAGTCTATGTCGTCAATGTCTTCGGCCGAGACCCAGCGTATCCCGGCCACGTCGTCTGCGGGGTTTGGCTCGCCGTCCACAATACGCGCCAAAAAGCTGATGGCGAGGACCCAGATCCCATCAGGCCCGTAGGTGTGCGTCGCTAGCAGGACCGGGTTCTCTTCTACCTCGACCTCGACCCCGAGTTCCTCCCGCACCTCCCGCTCGATCCCTCTGACAGGATGCTCCCCGACCTCGACGAAACCACCAGGCACATCCACCCTCCCCTTCTCCGGCTCTCCGGCCCGAACGGTGACGAGAGCCTTGCCGTCACGCACGATGGCGACCCCGACCGCGGGGGCTGAGTTGCGGTACCACGACCGGCCGCACTCCGGGCACGTCACGCCGCCGCTCGGGCGTGGATCTCCGAGGGGCGTACCGTCAGCCGGGCAGAACCGAAAGGGGTCTGTGTTCGAGAAAGGCACGTCCTTTCGGGTCACGCGCGGGCCTTTACGAGCTCTTCCGCGACGCCGGCGAGTTGATCTATGGTTCGGACGACCTCGACACGGTCGCAGAGTGGTTCGTAGAGGGGCATGTCGCAGGAGCCTAGAGACCAGCCCCATTTTGGCTCCGGTGTGATCCAGATGACCTGCCTGGCGTGCTGTGCGATCTCCTCGAAAGCCCTTATGTTCGGGTCCTTGCCGTTGTTACGCCCGTCGCCGAGCACGACCAGGGTCGTCCTGTGGTTTATAGTCGGAAGGTAGCGGTTCTTGAACTGCTCTGCGGCGTTACCGAAGTCGCTGTTCACGTCGGCGTCGATGAGGCGACCGGAGAAGATCTCATCGACGGCCCTGTTCATGGCGTGCTCTTCGAAGACCTGCGTCACCTCGGCGACGTCGGCCACGAATACGAACGTCCTCACCTTCGAGAACAGGCTCTGCATCTGGTAGACCATGTGCAGCCAGAAGCGGCTCAAGTTGCGTGTGCTCAGCGACACGTCGCAGAGGAGGGCTATACGCGGCTTCCCCTCGCGACGACGGCGCAGCACCGGGTCGAAGGGGACGCCTTCGTAGCGGACGTTGTGGCGCAGGGTGTGGGGGACGCTGATGCGTCCGATCCTGTCCTCCTTCAACCGCCGGGTCTTCGCGCCCTGTATCTTGCGGGAGATCCTGCGGACGGCCGCCTCCATCTCCCTCTGTTCGCCTGCCGAGAAGTCGAGCATTTTGCGCAGCGCCCGCCGTCGTAGCTCCGAATCGTCCTTCGTCCCTTTCTTGAGCAGCTTCTCGCGCTCCTGCATCTGCTTTATGAGGTCGGGAAGTCCTCTCAAAATGTTCTCTGACTGGGCTTCGAGCTCCGCGATTAGTGCCTCGTCGACCTCCATCTCGTGCAGGTGATCCACGAAGTCATGAAGGTCCACGGCCGAGACGTCGAGCGGAAGCTCCTCGCCGCCTGCTTCGGGTACGAGGCCGCCGGGGTTGAACATGTTGCGCGAGCGACGGAGTCGCATGTGGTAAGTGAGGCGTTGGAGCGCGCTCTCCATCGCGCCAGGCTTGCGGTTCAGGATCAACTCCTGCGAGAACATCGAGAGCCGCATCCTGTCAGCGTCGCCGTGGATGTCGTTGGACTGGCGCATCCTGTCCTCGTCGAAGAACTTGCGCATCTCCGTAGACTCGTCCGTGTCGTGGCTGTGCCCCTCGTCCTCAGATGACTCGCCCCCTGCCTCCTCGCCAAGCTCCAGGCGTGTGGGAGGAGGACCATGATCCGGGAGTTTCAACCTCGCCCGCGGCTTCTCCGCCACCGGACGCATAGAGAAGTACAGATCGAAGAGCCGGTCGAAGGTCCCCGCATCATCCTGGTTTTTTATGAGCGTAGCCCGCAACGTATCCTTCACGGTCTCACGCTCCCCGAGGCCTGTGTGCTTCAAGGCGCTGAGGGCGTCGATGCTCTCTGCAGGAGAGACCCTCAGGTGGTGGTCTCTCAAGACCCCAACGAAGCCGCTTACAACCGTATCCATGCGCGACCCTTAGTGGGCGTGCTTGTGGACGGAGCGGTGCATCTCGTACATCCCTTCGGATGGGTTCTCGCCGGTCGGTTCTTTCTGGCCGAGATCCCTACGTTCTTTAGCATTCACGCCGAGATGATCGAGCATCTTCTGCGCGTCGCGGTCGTACTTGGCGATCACGCTGATCGTGCTCTCTACCAGGTCCTTGCTGAGGTTCGGCGCCCCGAGCACGACGAGGGACTGCGCCCAGTCGAGCGTCTCGCCGATACTCGGGGCCTTGCGGAGGTCGAGGGTGCGGAGGTCCTGGATCGTACGGACCAGCTCCTCGGAGAGGGCTTCGCTTATCCCTGGCGCTTTGAGTCTTACTATCTCGAGCTCCACCTCGCCCGTCGGGTAGGGGATCTGGAGGTGCAGGCAGCGGCGCTTGAGCGCTTCGGAGAGCTCGCGGGTGCGGTTGGAGGTAAGGACCACGACCGGCGGATGCTCCGCTCTTACGGTCCCTATCTCCGGTATGGAGACCTGGTAATCGGAGAGGAACTCGAGCAAGAACGCCTCGAACTCCTCGTCGGCGCGGTCGATCTCGTCTATGAGCAACACCGCCGCCTCATCTGACTGGACGGCCTGAAGTATCGGACGCTCCACCAGGAAGTTCTCTGAGAAGAAGATGTCTTCTTGCCCACGTAAGACCTCTGCCGCCTCGCGCAGGCTCTCTGTAGGCGCCAGGGTCTCCCCGATCTTCTCCCTGAGAACCTGCGTGTACAGGAGCTGCTTGGAGTACTCCCACTCATAGAGGGCCTTCGCCTCGTCGAGCCCCTCGTAGCACTGGAGCCGGATCAACTCCCTTCCTGCGGCCCCGGCGAGCGATTTGGCCAGCTCTGTCTTCCCAACACCGGCAGGCCCCTCGACCAGGATCGGCTTGCCCAGCCGCGTCGCCAGAAAGACGACCGTAGCCAGACGCCTGTCCGAGACGTAGCTCTGCTCCGCCAGCCTCTCACCGACCTCTTCTATGCTCTGAAACAAATCTCTCCTTCTGGAATACTTCTCCTGCGAGAGCGGGAGCGGGCCACGCGGCCCGCTCCCTTCTCCTCTGTCTCGCGCTATTACAGGGACGCTTCCGCCTGCGCCTATTCTACGGTGTCGAGACTGGCTCGCGCCCGACGCCTTCGCCGCGCCCCTCGTAGCCCTGGACCCTGCGTCCCATCTCCGGGGCGGCGCCCCAGATGTTCTGCCTGTATCCGTTGGAGGTCTTGCGCTCCATCGAGTCGTACATGCAGTCGCGCAGGATCTCCTTGGCCCCCTCGACGGTGAGGTCGCGCGGGTTCCCCGGCGTGCACACGTCCTCCATCATGTGCTCGGCCATCTTCTGGAGCTCTTCATCGTCGCTCTCGATGGCGCCGGTGGTCTTGCCTTCGTAGAAACCCTTGCCCATCCTCGTCTTCGGGTACTCCGTAACATGCCCCCAGTGCTCGGGAATGCCGCAGTCCTTGGCGAGCCTTATGACGGCGTCTATGGCCCTGTCGGCGGCCTGCACAGGGTTCATGCCCCTGGTGTCCTCGCCCATCGCCGACGCTATGTCTGCGTACTTCTCGACAGCGGCAGGCTGGTTGTACGTCCACACCCTGGCGATGCCTATGCCGTTGTTGAGGCCGTGGTGTATGTCGTAGTAGGCGCACACAGCGTGCGAGAGCGAGTGCAATATACCGAGCAGGGCGGAGCTAAACGCCTGGGCCGCCATGTACTGCGCCCAGACCATCCCCTCCATGGCCTTGTAGTTCTTCGGGTTGTAGGTGGCCTCCCTGAGATTCTCGGTGGTAAGCCTTACGGCCTCGAGAGCAACAGGCGTGCACGAGAGGTGCTGCACCCGCCCGACGTACGCCTCCGAGGCGTGCGCCAGGGTGTCGAAGCCGGTGTAGGCCACGTACTCGGGCGGCTGGGTCATGCACAGGACTGGGTCGTTTATCGCCAGGGTCGTCGTCGAGGCTCTGTCGAAAGCCACCCACTTGTGCGGCGCCTTCTCCGATGTGGTGTCGGTTATGACGTAGGCAGGCGTCGTCTCCGAGCCTGTGCCTACAGTCGTGTTGATCGCGATGTGCGGAGGGTTATCCAGCTTCTCGGAGGCGTTCACGCCCTGGAACTCGTTGACGTTGCGCCCGTCGTGAGCCGCTACGACGCGGGCTCCCTTTGTCGTGTCGTGGGAGGAGCCGCCGCCGATCGAGACGTAGCCGTCACACTCGCCGTCGATGAAAGCCTTGTAGGCGTCCATCACATTGTAATCCTTGGGGTTGGACTCGACCTTGTCGTAGACGGAAACCGAAACCCCGGCGTTCTCGAAGTTGGTCTTGCACTCGTCGATGATCCCCGTTCCCTCGAGACCCGAGGTCACGAACAAAACGTGCTGGAGGCCCATCTCCGCCGCCTCGGGACCCGCGTTCTCATACGCTCCAGCCCCCAGAAGCGATCTCGGCTGCTTGAAAAACTCCTTGATAGGAAACTCGAACATTCGTGAGGTGTCCACTAACCTCGCTCCTTTCCCTCTCTATCTATTCTATGCAAGCCGGCCAGCGAGCCGGACGCAAGCACCGAATATTACCCTCCTACAAATGCTTGTGATTCGGCCTATCACCTCTTTCCCGGAAACTGTTACTACAATGTAACAGTTTTCCCTCACCCCGCGCAACACTAAACCTTCCTGAAGGCAGGACAGGCTCGGTCGGGAGAATGAGCTTTATATCATGATCGCCCGTCTCGGCGCTCTCATGACCGATCCGCTGTGCGTCTTGACACAACAATACTTTGATACTACAAATGTTGTCATGAAGCCTTTGTCACGGTCCAGCGCGGGGACGCTGTACCACCAGATCCTGCTCGGACTAACAGAGCAGATCGAGTCTGGTGAGATCGGGGTTGGGGACAGGTTGCCTAGCGAGGCTGACCTGGTTTCGGACTTCGGCGTAAGCCGGACGACGGCGCGGCGGGCGTTGGACGAGCTAAGGCGCCAGGGTCTGGTGCGGCGGGAGCCTGGTCGGGGGACTTTCCTGGCGAGCCCGCGGCTGCGGTCCAACCTGGCGTATTTGCACAGCTTCACCGAGGAGATCGAACGCTGGGGATACACGCCTGGAGCGAGGCTCGTCTCGCGGGAGGAGAGGACGGCGGACGAAGAGGTCGCGGCGCGGTTGGAGATCGGGGTAGGGGAGAGAGTGTTGTTCGTGAGAAGGTTGAGGCTCGCTGACGAGCGTCCGATCTTCGTGTGCGACTCGCACCTGCCGGTTGGGCGCTTCCCAGCTCTGAAGGATGCTGATTACGGGGCCATCTCCTTGAGCAGGCTCTTCGAAGAGAGCACGGGGCGTAAGGTCGAATACTCCAGGCAGTGGATCGGGGCCGCGACAGCAACACCAGAGGTGGCTGCCTTGCTCGAGATACCTGCCGGGATTCCTGTGCTGAAAGTGCGTCGTATCACCCTCGTCACGGGCGACGCCCCCATCGAGCTAGTCGAAGCGCACTTCCACCCCGAGCGCTATCAGCACTACAATGAGCTCTCCACCTGGCCCGTGGAGGTGCCGGTCTGACACCGGGGTGAGGAGGAAGGCTTCGGGCCTTCCGCAAGCTTATCCGTCTTTACGCTGCTTTCTCACGCGAACAGATGGTCCGGGACGCACCCACAGTGACACGTGCGCCGGCTGCATCGTCTCCCTGACCACGGCTACCAGGTCGCTGCTCAACGTATGGAGGTCTGTCTCGTCGCGTAGCCTGCCGGAGAAGGTTTCCAGGGTCTTTCTCGCGTCGTACTTCTTGCGGTAGAAGCGCCGGTCCACGAACGTCTGCACCCGACGGCGCAGCGGGTTGAACAACGCTGCTATCGCCAGCGTGGAGGCCACGACTGCGAGGGTGGACTCCTGGCCGGTGAGGCCGCGGAAGATAGCCTGCAGACCGACCACGCCACCTACGTACGCCGAAGCGAGAAGGACGGTGAGTGAACCGTAGACGAGGGTGCGGTTGATGATCAGGTCTATGTCGTAGAGCCGGTACCTCAACACGGCGAAGCCTACGGCGATCGGGACCCCCGCATAGCTTACGAGGACAGCGTCTTGCAGGAGCGCGAGCCACAACGGCGGTGCTTGTTCGTTGGTCGATGCTTCCGGTGCGAAGAAGATCCCGCTAACCGCGGTTACCGCGTACGCAACGCTCACGAGTGAGGCGGCGAAAGCTACCCATCTGATCTGAAGGCGCACCTCTCCACCGGAATGCCGATAGCGCCATACCAGGCTGAGCGCCGAAGCCAGGATGCAGATGGGCAGTAGTACCGGGGCGCGTGCCAGCACCTGCGCCACTATCGAATGCCCCTCCAGCCCGAGCGGATTGCTAACCCCTGGGTGGTCCTCCAGTGTCCCGGGGCTGAGGGTTACGGCCACGCTAGTCAGGACCATCACCGCCCCGGCGAACCACGCAAACGGGTGCCACCTCCTTGATGGAAGCTTCCCGTCGGGGAAAAGCAGGATCATGTAGATACCTAACAACCCCACGGGCGGTACCCAGGTCCACTGTAGTAGCGCATCGATGATCACAGGGTAAGATGCGGAACCGGGGATGGAGGCTTCTACGACGATGGACATCCAGAAGAGGCCGGCGGCCAGGCAGATCCAGCCTATAGGATTTTCGGGGCGTCTGGAGGCGATCAGGGCGCCCACCAGGGGAAAGGCGAGGAAAGGCAAGAAGATTACCAGCGAGCTGAGAGCTCCGGCGGTGCCCCAGGTACTCGCAGTCGAAGGCTGTGGGGCCGCACCGACGTACAAGGACGACACGGTCAGCGCAGCGCCGACTACGAACATGGCCACGGAGAGGGCGGCAAGCGACCACGCCAGCCAAGTCCTACCATCGATCCCTCTATTCCGCTGCCTCACTCCTGCTGTCACGACCCTACTCTACAGCACTACCGTCTCCCAAACGTTACGATGGCCGTTACGAGCAAAGAGATCCCTGCCAAATCTCCGAGTGCCCCCTCGGGGCGGAGTTCAGGCGACCTTTCCGGTAAGGAACATGATCGGTTTCGACGCGCCGTCCGAGATGCATGCGGCGCCGGAGACGTTACTCGCCGGTGAGTAGCCGCTAGCTCGATTCGTACGAGGCGGCCAGCGCGGCGACACGGCCCGAGATCAGGAGCCCCATCTCCTCGAGCAGGGCTTCGTCTTCCTGCGTGAAGGCTCCAACGGTATCCGAGTCGATATCGAACTCGCCGACTATCTTGCCGGCGTCCCTGATCAGGACGACCAGCTCGGAGCGGGTGTGGATCGAGCAGGCCAGGTAGTTCTCGACCTCGCGCACGTCATCGACGACCTGATTGCGGTCCTCGGAGACAGCGGTGCCGCAGACGCCGTCTCCTATCCCGATGCGGGCGTGATCGGCCGGCGCCGTGCGGGGACCCAGCACGAGGATATCCCCCACAAGCAGATAGATGCCGCTCCAGTCCCATACAGGATGCGCCACGTGCACCCTCCGCACGACCTCGTTCAATACCTCCTCGTCCTGCGCGTCCGAAGCCACGAGCGCCTCTACCTCGGATCTCAAGTCCTCGCGAAGCCCTGTCTTCTCACTCATTGATGGAATCCTTCCGTAATTGGAACGTCTCCCACCAATGATAACGCCGCCCTGAAGAGAAATCCGTGAGGATCCTACCGGAGGGTAATTAGCCGGAGAAGAACCCCGACGTGTCCCACACCAGGAGGACGCCGCCGCTCGTCGGGTCTTGCATCACGCTTATCAGCTTCCAGCTCTGGCGCGCTCCCTCGTTGATCGCCTCTTGCAGTGCAGCCTCCGAAGAGCCGGCCTCCCCGGCGTCCAGCGAAGCGTGCTGCGCGTAGTAGCGCTCGGCCTCCGGACGGTCGGGAGCATCCCTCTGTCCCTCGGTCATGTCCTTCCTCCGTACTTTCGGTTGCCCCTTGGCAAACTTTACACACAAGCATGATGCCACCTACAGGAGCCAGGCGCACCCGCCAGAGGTCCAGCAGCCTATTGCCGAGCTGTTACTACAATGTTACAGTTCTCTGTCATGGCGGTGGGAAGTAAATAGGCGGAAAGCACCCTTGGAATGCAGGAAAATGGCCGCCGTGCTAGACTGCCCGCACTTCCGGATAGAAAGGGGAAAAGGGAGCAATACCGCTGAATATCGGGGGTAGAGGCGGCGTTTGTAAATACGTTGACAGCGGCCTGGGGAAAGCCGGTAGAACGTAAATTTCGGACAAGTCGTACAGACGCTGAGTCCATTTTCGGGAAAGGAGAGAGGGTTGCGTAGGATCCAGATGACGGTAGACGGTAACGCCCACGTGGCTGAGGTGGAACCGAGGTTGCTGTTGCTACACCATCTCAGGGAGAACCTTGGGATCGGGGGCGTGCATGCTGGGTGCAACACGACCAGTTGCGGGGCCTGCACGGTCCACATCGACGGTGAGTCGGTCAAGTCGTGCACGGTCCTTGCGGTGCAGGCTGACGGGCACGAGATCACCACCGTCAGGGGCATCACGGAGAACGGTGTGTGGCATCCGATGCAGCAGGCTTTCCACGAGGCGCACGGCCTCCAGTGCGGCTACTGCACGCCGGGCATGATCATGGCCTCCATCAGCCTCCTGAAGGAGAATCCCGACGCGACGGAGCAGGAGATAAGGGAAGGCCTGGAAGGAAACCTGTGCCGCTGTACGGGCTACGAGAACATCGTAAAGGCCGTCCAGCTCGTCCAGCAACATAGGGACGAGATGGTTCAGGACGCGGCGTCCTAGAGGAGGAAAGAGAGTGACCCAAGCACCGGAGAAGTTCGTCGGAGGCGGCCTATGGCGCAAGGAAGACCCTGCCCTCGTAACCGGGCGGGCCAACTGGACTGACAACATCACGCTGCCTGGTATGCTGCACGCGGTGTTCATGCGCAGCCCCTACGCGCACGCGAAGATCACGTCCGTCGACGTCTCGGCTGCAAAGGAGCAGCCCGGCGTCGTCGCCGTCTTTTCGGGCGCAGACCTCGACGACGAATACGAGAAGCACCCGCGGGAAAACCCTGCTGCAGTCACCGGCTACGACCTGAGCCTCCACGACCGCGCGCAGGGCCACACTGTCACGGGCGAGACAGAGGAGGCCGAGTCCTCCGAGGAGACGAAACGCTCGTTCGTGGCCTGGATCGTCCACGAAGAGCTCAAGGTCCCGCACCACGACCCGATGGCCCACGACGAGGTCAACTTCGCCGGGGAGCCTGTGGCCGTCGTTCTGGCGACCGACCGCTACAAGGCTCAGGACGCCATCGAGTTCATCGAGGTGGAATACGAGCCGATGGACGTCGTGACAGACATCGAGGAGGCGGTGGCCGAAGGCTCGCCGCTGGCCCACGCGGACTTCGGGACGAACGAGGCTTACACCTGGGACCTCACCGACGGTGACATCGACGACGCCTTCAGCAAGGCTGATGTCACCGTGAAAGGTCGCTACTTGCAGCAGCGTCTGATCCCCAACGCCATCGAGACGCGGGGCGTAGTCGCGAACCCCGATCCGATTAGCGGCGGATTCACCGTCTACACCTCGACACAGATACCGCATATCACCAAGGCCGTGCTCTCCTCCTACTGCGGAGTACCAGAGCAGCGCTTGCGGATAGTTGCACCCGACGTGGGCGGGGGTTTCGGCTCCAAGCTCAACGTCTACTCCGAGGAGGTCATCACCCTCGTTCTGGCGCGCAAGTTGGGCGTGCCGATCAAGTGGATCGAAGACCGCTCCGAGAACTACGTGGCTACTATCCACGGACGCGGGCAGGTGCAGAACATCGAGGTGGCCGCCGACTCGGAGGGCAAGATCCTGGGCATGAAGGTCAAGCTACTCGCCGACATGGGCGCATATCTGCACCTGAACACGGCAGGTATACCGCTGTTAGGCGCGTTCATGTACCCTGGCGTCTACACCTTCCCCGCATACTCGTTCGAGTGTACCGGCGTCTACACCAACAAGACACCCACCGATGCTTACCGCGGAGCTGGTCGGCCCGAGGCCGCCTTCGCCGTCGAGCGCATAATGGACGCCCTCGCCGCCGAGATAGGGATCGACCCTGCCGAGGTGCGCCGCCGCAATTTCTACGAGCCCTTCGACGAGCCGACGGACACGCCTGCCGGGATACAGTACGACTCGGGCAACTACCAGCTGACGCTAGATCGGGTGCTGGAGTTGGCCGACTACGAGGGGCTGCGAGAGGAGCAAAGGCGGAGGCGCGAGTCGGGCGACCCCGTACAGCTCGGGATCGGGTTCTCCACCTACACCGAAATCTGCGGCCTCGCCCCCTCGAAGGTGCTCTCGGCACTGGGGGCCGGAGGGGCCGGCTGGGAGACGGCGAAGGTCCAGATGCTTGCCTCGGGTAACGTCGAGGTAATCACGGGCACGACGCCTCACGGACAGGGACACGTGACGAGCTGGTCCCAGATCGCCGCGGACGTCCTTGGCGTCTCGCCGGACGACGTGGAGGTCCTGCACGGCGACACGGCTATAGCCCCGTATGGGCGCGACACCTACGGTTCCCGGAGCCTTCCTGTAGGCGGCGTCGCCGTCCATATAGCGGCCCAGAAGGTCGTCGAGAAAGCCAAGAAGATCGCAGCGCACATGCTCGAGGCGGCAGAGGACGATATAGAGTTCGAGGGCGGCACGTTCAGCGTCGCTGGCTCGCCCGACCAGAACATCACTATGACCAATGTGGCGGGGGCCGCATACACGGCGCAAGACCTGCCCGAGGGCATGCAGCCCGTACTCTCCGAGGAGTATTTCTTCGACCCGCCCAACTTCACCTTCCCGTTCGGGGCGCACATCTGCGTCACCGAGGTGGATACGGAGACCGGGTTCGTGAAGATCAGGGACTACTTCGGCGTCGACGACTGCGGACCCGTCATCAACCCGACCATCGTCGACGGGCAGCTGCACGGGGGAATAGCGCAAGGCGTCGCGCAAGCCCTCTACGAGGAGGCGGTCTACGACGAGGAGGGCAACCTGACGACTGGTTCGATGGTCGACTACCTGATCCCCGGCGCGCCGGAGCTCCCGAACTACACCCTGGAGCGGACGGTCACGCCGTCCACCTCGAACGAGATGGGCGTGAAGGGCGTCGGCGAGGCGGGGACTATAGGGGCGCCTCCCGCGGTCATAAACTCCATCGTGGACGCGCTCTCGCCCTATGGGATAACGCACATAGATATGCCGGCCTCGCCGTGGAAGGTGTGGCAGGCGATCCAGGACGCACAGGGGCAGGAAGCAGGTACGCGCGACGCAGACCGCTCCGGCCGCCCGTCCCAGGCGCCTGACAGCACCGACACGGAAGGAGGCAGCACTTCATGATCCCCCTTGCCTTCGACTACGAGGTCGCTGAGTCTGTCGACCACGCTATCGAGCTGCTCGGGCAACACGGCGACGAGGCCAAGCTCCTCGCTGGCGGCCACAGCCTGCTCCCCATAATGAAGCTCAGGCTCGCCGCCCCGACGGTACTTATAGATCTCGGTCGAATAGAAGATTTGAACTACGTCCGCGACGAAGGGGATCACCTCGCTATCGGCGCAATGACCCGCCACTGCGACGTGGAACACGACGCCACCCTCAGGGAGCACTGCGGCCTCATCGCCTACACGGCCTCGCTCGTCGGCGACCCGCAGGTCAGGCACCGCGGCACCATCGGCGGCTCCATAAGCCACGGCGACGCGGCCTCGGACCTGCCATCGGCGCTACTGGCCCTCGACGCGACCTTCGTGGTAAAGGGCTCCGACGGCGAGCGGACCGTGGCCGCGGGAGACTTCTTCGAGGACTACTTGCAGACCACGCTCGCCCCAGACGAGGTGCTCACGGAGATAAGGGTCCCGAAGCTGGGCGGCGCCGGCTGGTCTTACAAGAAATTCAACCGCCGCGCCCAGGACTGGGCAGTAGTCGGGGTGGCCGCCATCGTTGAGCGGTCGAACGGTTCGATCGGCTCGGCCCGCATCGGGCTTACCAACATGGGCTCGACGCCCTTGAGGGCGACCGCCGCAGAGAATGCGCTCTCCGGCGCGGACCCTTCCTCGGTCGCCGAGGCTACCAGCTCTGCCGACGAGGGCACGAGCCCTTCATCGGACATCGCGGCCTCTGACGAGTACAGGCGCCACCTGGCGCGCGTCCTCAGCAGGCGGGCCGTCGAGGAGGCCCTGGGCCGTTGACAGAAGCTTCCGACGGACGCCGGGGGGCCTTGCCCCCCGGCGTTTCTCATTTCCGGGAGCTGGGAGTGCGGCTGCGCGAGCACGATTACCTGGCGGACGAAGGGCTGTCCACTGCGATCTTTCTCTCCCTCAAGCTCGGAAGGCCGCTGTTCCTCGAAGGCGAGGCGGGGGTCGGCAAGACCGAGGTCGCCAAGGTTCTCTCCCGCATCCTCGAGACGCCTCTCATCCGCCTGCAGTGCTACGAGGGCATAGACGTCTACCAGGCCGTCTACGAGTGGGACTACGCGCGCCAACTCCTCCACATCCGCGCCGCCGAAGCTTTCGGCGGCGAAGATCAGGAACGCGTCGAGCGCGACCTCTACGACCGCGAGTTCCTGGTGAGCCGTCCACTGTTGCAGGCGCTGGAGCACCGTGGGCCGATGCCGCCAGTGTTACTCATAGACGAGGTGGACCGCTCCGACGACGAGTTCGAGGCATTTCTCCTCGAGATCCTCTCGGACTTCGCCGTCACGATACCCGAGCTAGGCACCGTCAGGGCCGAACGCCCGCCTGTGGCCATCCTGACCTCCAACCGCACCAGAGAGGTCCACGATGCCCTCAAGCGCCGCTGCCTCTACCACTACATAGAACACCCCAGCTTCGAGCGGGAGGTCGAGATCGTACGCCTCAGGGTCCCTGACGCCGAAGAGAGGCTGGCCCGCCAGGTCGCTGCCGCGACGGAGAAGATGCGCACGATGGACCTATACAAACCACCTGGCGTAGCCGAGACCCTCGACTGGACCGAGGCGCTCGTCGCCCTCGGCGCGAGGGAGCTCGACGAGAAACTCGTCGAGGCAACCCTGGGCTCCGTTCTCAAGTACCGCGAGGACCAGCAGAGGGCCGCCAACGCCGGGCTCGCCGCGCTCGTCAGCGGGTTGGGCGGGGTGGGGAGAGATGCCTGAGGGGGAGATCCAGGCCCCGCCGATGCTCGATGCGGCGGTCGCCTTCGGGCGCGTGCTGAGGGGGGCTGGTTTGCGCGTCGGGACCGACCGCCTCGTAGAGTTCGCCCGCGCCATAGAGGAGATGGACCCCTCGCGCCGCGACGACGTGTACTGGTCCGGCAGGATCACGCTGACTTCCCGCCCCGAGGACATAGAGGTCTACGACCGCGCCTTCGAGCTTTTCTGGGAGAGCGGAGGTGGCGCTATGCCAAGGCCGCGTCCGAAGATACGCCTTTCCGTGCCGCAGCCTGACCGCTCCGTCATGCCCCCGAAGAAGACCGTAGAGAAGAACGAGTCAGGCGAGGAGGCCGTCAGGCTCCGTTACAGCCCGGTCGAGGTGCTGCGTCACAAAGATTTTGCCCTCTACTCGCCCGAGGAGTTCGCCGAGTTGCAGCGCCTGCTGGCAGACCTCAGGCTCTCCGGGGCGCTCAGAAAGAGCCGCCGCCTGGAACCCGCTCCGCGCGGACGCCACGACCCTCGCCGCACGCTACGCGGCGCGATGCGGACCGGCGGTGAGGCCGTGAGGCACCGTTTCCGCAAGGCGAGGGTGCAGCCTCGGCGCGTCGTATTGCTGTGCGACGTCTCCGGCTCCATGGCCCCTTACAGCCGCGCGCTCCTGCGCTTCCTGCACGCGAGCGTCGTCTCAGGAGGACATCTCGAAGCGTTCTCCATAGGAACGCGGCTCACCAGGATCACACGCGAGCTCACGACCCGCGACCCCGACAGGGCGCTCAGGCAGACGGCCGGCGCGGTACGTGATATCTCCGGCGGAACGCGGCTGGGGGATGCGATCAAGGAGTTCGTCGACCGCTGGGGGCAGCGGGGCATGGCGCGGGGAGCCGTCGTCGTGATCTTCTCCGACGGCTGGGACAGGGGAGACGTGTCCGTGCTGGCCGAGCAGATGCAGCGCCTGGGCCGTCTCGCCTACAGGATCGTCTGGGTCAACCCCCTCAAGGCCGCTCCGGGCTACAAGCCGCTGGCGGCAGGGATGGCCGCAGCACTCCCGCACGTAGACGTCTTCCTCTCGGGCCACAACTTCGAGTCCCTCGAAGAGCTCGCCCGCGCCGTCGCCGCCGCAACACAGCGTTAGAGATAGAATGAAGGCGTCAGGTGTCGGGCATCAACAAAGACCTGAAAGCTGATGCCTGAAACCCAAAGAAGGAGGCACTCCTTGAACCCTGTCATAGATAGAGTCGCAAGTTGGCGCGAGGAAGGAAAGAGGGCGGCCCTCGCTACGGTGGTGAAGGTCGAGCGTTCTGGGCCGCTGGGCCCCGGGACCTCGATGGCCGTCTCCGAGGACGGGCAGGTCGTCGGGTCCGTGAGCGGGGGTTGCGTGGAGCCTGCGGTCTACGAGGAGGCGATGGCTGTGATAGAGGGCGGTGAGCCCAGGCTCCTCTCCTACGGCATCTCTGACGATGAGGCTTTCGGGGTCGGGCTGACGTGCGGTGGGACCATCCACATCTTCGTCGAGAGCGTGGACTGGTAGTGGCAGATCTACTCTCCCGCTGGCACGCGGCCCTCGCCGAGCAGTCGCCAGTGGCCATCGCCACAGTGATACAGGGACCCGAGGGGTACCTCGGGGGTAAGATCCTGGTCTCCCCAGAAGATCACACCGGCACGGCGGGCAACGCCGAGTTGGACAAGGCCGTCGTGGAGACGGCGCGCGGCTTGCTGGAGGGCGGGCGCACGGAGACGGTCCATCTCGGGCCGCGCGGCCAGCGCAGGATGGAGGACGTCGCCGTCTTTATCCAGTCTTTCGCCCCGCCGCCGAGGATGTACGTCTTCGGCGCCATAGACTTCGCCTCGGCGGTCGCGAGGGTGGGCAAGTTCATGGGCTACCGTGTGATCGTCTGCGACGCCCGCGCAGTCTTCGCCACCCGCGAACGGTTCCCTTCGGCGGACGAGATCGTCGTCGCCTGGCCCGACGAGTTCCTGAAGACCGCCGAGGTCGACGGCCGCAGCGTCATCGCCGTCCTGACCCACGACCCCAAGTTCGACGTGCCTGTACTCAAGGAGGCCCTCAAAACGCCGGCGGGCTACATCGGGGCGATGGGGAGCCGCAGGACGCACGACAACAGGACGGCCCGCCTCAAGGAGGAGGGCATAACGGAGGAGCAACTCGCGCGCGTCAGCAGCCCCATCGGCCTGGACATCGGGGCGCGCACCCCTGAGGAGACGGCGATAGCGATTGCGGCCGAGATCGTCGCGCTGAGGACCGGGCATTCTGGCGGGCGCCTCGCCGAAAGATCCGGCCCCATCCACTCGGCTGCGCCGGACACCAGGACCAGGGAGGGAGTAAAATAGTCCGCTAAGGGGCATGTATTCCGGTCCTCTGGCCGGATGAAAGGGGAACTCCAACGTCGTTGGAGAGAGAGGAGAGGCGCGTGCAGGTTCCGGCGCGGTTCGAGTATGAGGTCGCTGACAGCGTAGGGGAAGCAGTCGAGCTTCTAGAGCGGTACGGCGAGGGGGCGCGCCTGATCGCCGGCGGCCATAGCCTCATCCCTATGATGAAGTTGCGGCTCGCCGCGCCCGAGGTCGTCGTAGACATCAGCGGGCTGGATAGCGAGCTGCGCTACATCGAGGACGAGGGTGGGGCTTTGAGGATCGGGGCGCTCACCAGGCACCGCGAGGTGCTCGAGTCTCCTGTCATAGGGGAGCGGTATGCGCTCCTGGCCGACGCGGAGAAGATGATCGCCGACCCCCTCGTCAGGAACATGGGGACGATCGGGGGAGACCTCGCCAATGCGGACCCTGCGGAGGACCTTCCGGCGGCCTTCGTCGCCCTCGACAGCGAGGTCGTGGTGCGAGGGACCAGAGGTGAGCGTAACGTGCACATCGACGATCTGTACGTCGGCCCCTACGAGACCTCCCTGGAGCATGACGAGGTCTTGATAGAAGTCCGTGTGCCTCGCACTCCGGGAGGAAGTGCCTACTCCAAGGTCAAGCGGAAGACAGGGGATTACGCCGCTGCCGCGATCGGCGTTGCCCTGAGCATGGGCGGCGAGGAGATAGAGAGCATCCGCATCGGACTGTGCGGCGTCGGGAACCGAACCCTGCGGGCGAGGGGTGCGGAAGACGCGCTCACAGGGGAACGTCCCGGGTCCGAAGCGTACGTGAGGGCAGGGGAGATCGCCGCTGAGGAGTGCGATCCCATAGAGGACGCAAAGGGCTCCGTTGAGTACAAGCGCGACCTGGTCAGGGTACTCCTCGGGCGGACGGTGGCCAGGGCGGTCGAGCGCGCGTCCGGGCAGGAGGTATAAAGGTGAGGATAAAGGTCAACGTTAACGACGTAATGCTGGAGGCCGAGGTCGAGCCGCGCCTCTTGCTCATCCACTTCATAAGGGAGACCCTCGGGCTTACGGGAACCCATTGGGGTTGCGACACCTCCAACTGCGGGGCCTGCACTGTGCTCCTGGACGGGGAACCCGTCAAGAGCTGTACAGTGCTTGCCGTCAGGGCCAACTCCCACGAGGTGACGACCATCGAGGGGCTGTGGAGCGGGACAGATCTCACCCCCGTTCAGGAGGGCTTTCACGTAGAGCACGGGCTTCAGTGCGGCTTCTGTACGCCAGGCATGATCATGACCGCCACAGAATTCCTGGAGCGCAATCCCGACCCGACGGAGGCGGAGATCAGGGAGGCCATCTCGGGCAACCTTTGCCGCTGCACGGGTTACGAGAACATCGTCAAGGCGGTCCAGTGGGCCGCGAGAAACGGCAGTACACAGGAGGTCGGCGCGTAATGGCTATGGTGCAGGGACATACCCTCGGCGACCGGATGCCTCGCAAGGAGGACGGGCGCTTTATCAGGGGCAAGGGAAACTACGTCGACGACGTCAGGCTGCCGCAGATGCTGCAATCGGCTATCCTGCGCAGCCCTTACGCCCACGCGAGGATCAATAGTGT
>DATDKO010000498.1:0-2714 GCA_036519935.1 Rubrobacter sp.
GGGTCGCCGAAGTGGATGACCTCGTGGTCTAGCAGCACGAGGGTGCCTTCCCGAACGAGGACGTTCTTCGGGCTGTAGTCGCCGTGGACCAGGGTGTCGCGGCGGGCGCGGGTCTCCTCTACGAGCGCGTGGAGGAAATCGGCTGCATCAGGGACCTGCTCGGCGGTGTAACCATAATACGGCTCCAATCTCAACGACTCGAAGAACGAGCGGTCCCGGAAGGCGGGTTCGGTCTCCTCCCGGCGCTCGTAGCCCCCGTGGTGGACTGTCCCCAGGAGCCGTCCGAACTGCTCGACGTGGTCGTTTTCCAGCCTGCCGCCGAGCAGCATCGTCTTCCAGTTTTCGTGAGGCTGGGGCACCGCCTCCATCGCGAGAAGGTGATTGTCGCGGTCCTCAAAGACGAGTGGTGTGATCGTCCCTGGAGGCGCGAGCTCGCTGAGCCAGCGCAGCCCCAAAGCCTCCCGGTGGATCCGCTCGGGGTCGGAGAACCAGTCCACCGCGACCCGCAGCTTGGGGAGAGCCTGCTTGACAACCCACGCTTCACCCACCTCGGGCCGCTCGACGAGCACCGTGCGGTTGGAGACCCCGCCCGCCAGCACACAAATGGCTGGCTCCTCATCGAACCGTATGTGCCCGCTACTCCTCAAATATGCCAGAAGGGCGTCGGCACGCTCGATGTCCAGTGGCTTAGTCATCATCGCTTCTCACAGCAGCGTTCCTGTGACAGCACAACGACCCTCCCCACTACCCCCATGCGCTCCTTTCGTTGCTGCGCGAAGCCTTCCGGCAGTCCTTTGGACGTCCGTGCGCCCGAGCCCAGACCTGGGCTCGACCGGTGCCTGGGGCTGTTGCACCGTAGGGTAATTGGTCCACAGTTCCTTTTTCGCGAAGTCGTTTCCCTAACAGAAGGTGCATCATTCGCGTCCACACCAGTCCATGATGGTCAGCGCTAAAACCTTAGTCGTTGCCTCTAGGCTTGTAAGGTCGACCCACTCGTCCGGCGCGTGAAAATTGCCTGCGGCGGGCCCGTAGCAGGTAGCTGGGGTGTCGTGGTAGAGGTTGAAGAACCGGATGTCCGAGAGGCCGGTAAAGGCGATGAAATCTAGGTGCTTCCGCGTAATCTTTTTGTGAGCCCCTTCCAAGGACAAGAATAGCTCCTCGTTCCTGTCGACAACGCATCCTTCGCCGCGTATAGCGTAGAAATCAACTTGCGGGGGATTCTCCGAGAGCCACGCGTCCCGGTCGGCGGCTTCGGCGAGACGTGTTCTGAACTGCGTCTGGACCTCGTCCAAGTCTGCTCCGGGGTAAGCGGCAATCCGTACCTCGAAGGTGCATTCTGAAGGCACTGACGAAGGCCAATCCCCAGCCTTGATGGTGCCCACATTGTAGTTGAGAGGGTGCGGTACGTTTCTATAATGGGGCGGACGATTTTCGAGGGCGTTCACCTCTGCTTCCAACTCTTCGATTGCCTGTATGAGCCCGTAAGCTTTGGTGATAGCGTTGACGGCCTCGTCAGCACGTTCTACGTGAGCGGCCGCGCCGCGAACGGTGACGCGAGCCCACATGACGCCGAGTTGTGCCTCAAGGCCGACCTGGCCGAAAGGCTCTGGGATTATGGCCGCGTCGGCCGTGTATCCTCGCGCCAAGGTAGCCAGCGTACCATTGCCGGTGCACTCCTCCTCTATTACTGTCTCCAGCGTTACGTTCCCCTTGAGTCTTATGTCGGCTTCTCTCAGCGCCCGTACTGCGTAGACCATAGCCGCGATACCTGCCTTCATGTCGGCCGCTCCTCGGCCGTACATGCGTCCGTCCGCGACCTGTCCGTCCCACGGATCATACGTCCAATGGTGTTCGGGCGTGGCCGGCACGACGTCGATGTGTCCGTTGAGGATTAGGGAACGACCGTCGTTAGAAGGCGAGCGCCAGGTAGCCGCGACGTTAGGACGCCCTTCGTAGGACCATTCCACCGGCGAGTAACCTGGTAGTGTGGCGATCGCCGCGTGATTCACCTGCCACCAATCGACGTCGAGTCCCATCTCCCGTAGCTCCGCGGCGACGACACGTTGTGCGTCAGCTTCGTTGCCGAGGGTGCTGCGCTGTCTAACCAGGTTCCGTAGGAAGCCGACTTCACGCTTCCAATTCTGCTCGACGCCTCGCAGAACGAGAGCCTCTATGTTATCCATGCTATCGACTTCCTACCAAGAGAGTAGTCCCATACGCCGCCGGAGCGTCGCTCCAAGTCAGGCAACAGTGATCCATGGGCCTGACCGGGCCACCCCGATGCCATGAAAATGGGGCTGCCACGGACGCTATTTTCACACCAGATAGCTTCGAGATCATTCACGCCTCCTAATAGCCACTTGCGCCTTTCGGGGGTCCTATACCGGGAAGAAACTCCTTTCGCGAGATCCTTCAGATCGGACGAAAGGAAGATGGGGTTTGAAGCCGAGGGCTCTGGCAGGCTGCGAGTAGTCCAAGACCGACCAAGTCGACGTACCTGCCAAACAGACCATCTCGAGGACGGACAACGCGCACCTCGCGCAGCACGTGCTGCTCTTAGCGGTAATTTGTCTCAAGGACCTGCAAAGCAGGTGGTCGAGGATCTCATCGAGATGCTTTTCTCCCGGCACCTGCGACGTCGAAGATGCCCGCGATGCGGCCACCATGGTAGGATGGAGGCAGTACCAAGCGACCTTCGCTCTCCGATACTAGCC
>DATDKO010000499.1:0-2177 GCA_036519935.1 Rubrobacter sp.
ACACCGCTCTTGCCGCAGCTACGGCTCGGCGAGGTGCTCGGCGTCCCGCGCCTCTCCACCAAGGCCGAAGGCCTGAATCCCACGGGCTCCTTCAAGGCGCGAGGGATGGCCGTCGCTGTCTCGCGGGCCGTAGAGTTGGGCGTGACCTCTTTCATCGCGCCTTCGGCGGGAAACGCCGCAGGCGCGCTCGCGGCCTACGGCGCTGCCGCTGGGGCGCAGGTCACGGTGCTGACGCCCGTGGATGCTGCGCTTGTCAACCAGCAGGAAGTGCTTGTGATGGGGGCGCGGCTTATCCTGGTGCGAGGTTTGATCTCCGACTGCGGCAAGATCTCGACTGCCCTCGCCGGTAGGATCGGCGCCTTCGACGTGAGCACGCTCAAAGAGCCGTATCGCGTCGAGGGCAAGAAGACCATGGGCTTCGAGCTCGCCGAACAGCGCGGCTGGCGCCTACCGGACGTGATCGTCTACCCGACGGGCGGGGGTACTGGCCTCGTGGGGATATGGAAAGCCTTCGAAGAGCTGGAAACGATCGGCCTGATCGGGCCAGACCGGCCGAGGATGGTGAGCGTGCAATCAGAGGGCTGCGCCCCGATAGTCAGGGCATTCGAGTCGGGAAGCAGGTTCGCCGAGCCCTGGCAGAACGCGAAGACTAGGGCCTCCGGTATCAGGGTCCCTTCCGCCGTTGGTGACGTCCTGATCCTGGACTCGCTGAGAGAATCAGGTGGCACGGCGCTTGCGGTGAGCGAAGACTCCATCTCCGAGATGCAGACCCTCGCGGGAAGTATGGGAGCTGGATACGTCAGCCCCGAGTCCGCCGCGGCCCTCGCCGCCGTCCCTGTGTTGCGCGACAGGGGAGAGATCGGGCGCGACGACGAGGTAGTCGTCTTCGATTGCGGCATCGGACAGAAGTACCCGCCGCCACAGGACCTCCCCGAACCTCCCGTCGTGGACCCCGCCGACCTCGATATAGACGCCCTGGCACACAGCCTGAGCTAGATACGCAAGGATTCTTGCCCAGTCTCTAGCCTTGCCCTCTCCAGACGGCTGCCTTCTCCCCCGAACCGGGACTCCAGCCAGAAGTGAAGACCCACAAGGCCCCTGAGGAACAACGCCGGCGTGGCCAACTTCAGCAGAGGTATAACAGCGGCGATGACGAGCCTAGGCATATCGGGGTTGTCCGAGAAATAGCCGTACGCCCCGTAGGAGATACCGCCCAGGCAAGCTGCGGCGCCGCCCCACCGGGCGAGGGATGAAGGTGGAATTCCCATTAGCCTTGTATGTGCGGACCTTCTCATCCATGAACATATTGACATTTGTCAGCGCACGGTGCACGTCGGGCATCCCCTAAGGCAAGCAAGGTTAGCTATTCACCCGAGTCCGTGGAGGTCGGCTTTAGCCATTAGGCTGCATAGCAAACCGCATCAGTTAGTCGTTCCACAAAGGCCCGCGGGACTTTTATCGTGTCGCTCTGCGCAGGCGACCCGTAAAAAGTCTGCTCCTCCTGAGCCCACAGCTCCTTTCGCACTAACGCAAGCGCATCGGCGAAGGTCGGATGAGCTTTGTGGTACCAAGCCACCTGACGTCGAAAGGTACCCGCTGCCTGCCTCATCCGCTGATGCGCAAACAAAGTGACCAACGAGAACAACCCCAACAGAGCTGGTGTAGTGCGCCGTATCGCTAACTCCGACCACTGCCTCTGCGTCTCGAATCCCAGATGCCTGCGCATCTCTTGGAAGGTTACTTCCAGCTGCCAGCGCATCACGAACCAGCAGAGGATCTCCTGCGGATCGGCATCGAGGTCGGTACACAGAAGGGCCTGGGGTTTGAACTCTCCTTCAGGATCACGGACCAGAACCCAGCGCACAGGCACGGCAGGCAAGCCCGTGGAGTACCAAACGGCTGTGTTAGAAGCGAGCTAGACCATACGCTGTTCGCTCCCATACCACTTAGCGATCGTGGTGGGACTCCAAACGGTGTTGGGTCTTCGGCCACCACCGAAAGATTGGGCAAGCGCTCGCCCTTTATGCGAGGTCTTCCTATTTGTCCACGACGACGCGGAGGAGCAGGCTCGTAGAGAGCCGCATCTAGCCTGAGACGGGTGATGAAGCTTACCGGCTTGCTCAACGATCGGCAACGAGAAAGCAGCTTCAGGGAGGCGTAGGCGCGGTCGGCTACGG
>DATDKO010000500.1:0-3393 GCA_036519935.1 Rubrobacter sp.
GGCCGACGTTGGGATAGACGACGACTTCATCAGGCAGGTGCGCGAGCAAGTGACGCCGGGCACCTCCGCGCTGTTCGCGCTCACCAGCGGGGCCACCGCACCCGACAGGGTGATAGACGAGCTCAGGGCCTACGACTTCGAGATCATCTCCACCAACCTGCCCGAGGAGCAGGAGAACAAACTGCGCGAGGCCTTCGCCCAAGAGTAGTACAGGAGCGACATCGCTGCAGAGCGGTTATCTGTGAGTGACCGCTCTGCAGCGAAGAGGGTCGGGAGCATCACAGAGGCGGCGTAGGCAGACGATGGGGTGAAGGATGCGCACAAGGCTCGCGGGCACCGTGATGTTGTCCACGGTAGCTTTTTTCGTAGTGGCGGTGCTCGTGAGTGTAGGTGTTTTGTGGTGGAGCGGTGATATAGCCCGAGGCGCCTTGATAGGAGTCATCTGTGGTACGGCGGCGGCTTTTACGTTCGGCGCTGTTGTCACGGCCATCGGGCGATCGGGGGAACGCTCCAGCAACGAACACAAGCGATCTCGATCTGGACATGATCGCTGAGCAAGGATCGAGCTAGGTTTCTGTAGTCACGACTCCTCCGGTCGCCGCGTTCTCCTCAGATGCTTCGAAAAACCCGGCGTCGTACAAGACCTTTAGTCGACGCACTGTGAAAGGATGCGATTGGGGAAGCTGGGCAACGACAGGCCAGAACCCCTGGAAGCGCTGCGCTTGCTCCAAGAGCTCCCCGACGTCCACTTCTTTGTAGACGTATCGCCCGGCAGCGAGCAACACCAATCCCTCTTCGCCCCGCGGCGCCAGGTATGCGCCATGTCGGTCGCAGGAGAACTCCCTGGCTCGCGAGAGGAATCCCCCGAGCAGGGGAACCCGATCGACGTAAGCAGTCGAAAGCTGATACCAGAGCCTCGTATGCCCGAGACGTAGGTGCCCTAGTTCGTGTCCGACGATGAATGCCAGGGCGTCCTTGTTCCTTTCGTAAGTGTTGCTGAACAGCTCGCTGTGGATCACCACGAAGTCGTAGCCGAAGGTAGACGCAGCGAAGGCGTTTAGAGCTCCGTTGCCGGACATCAAGTAGATCTCCGGGTCTCTTCGCAGGTTCAGCCTGCGCGCGAAGTCCTCCTTCACGGCGTAGATATCGGGGAATTGCCGGGGCGAGAGTCTCACCGCCGATCCTCGTGTGCCCGCGCGGGTGAGTTGGCGATACACGACCAGGCCGGGCACGAGGAGCAAGCGCAACGAAGGCTACTCGGATCGCGTCGACCGCGGGGCCAGATAGAGGCTCTCCCGCCAGCGCGTTCAGGTATCCAAGCAGCAATGCCCCCACCAGGATGAGGGCGATGATAATCACGTTAACCAGCACGCTGAAGACGTAGAGGGGTATCTCGTAGGGACTTCTTAGCTGTACGCTGTTCTTTGGTGATCTCCTTCTCTGTCAAGACGATTCATGTCCCGGACCCTCGTCGGTAAGATTTCCTGCTCTCGTGCACACTTCGCGGTCGTGAGACGTGAACGCCAATCCCAAGCTATCTCCCGCCCCGGCTGGCGGATCGGACGGGCTCGACCAGGCCGGGGCCGTGGTCGTGTCCTGTCTGGCATCGCCGGCTTCCTTAGCGACCTGTTCCTCATCCTGAATCAGAAGGAGGAAGTAATGATGGCTGACCTCGAAACGATCCTCGTCGATGATGCACGGGAATCGGCCGGATGTCATGATGCGTTCTGCGAATGCGGTGTCGAGCGAGGAGGGCGAGATGAGTATCTTTCCGACCAAGATCCTGTTGGCCACAGACGGCTCCAGCGAAGCCGAACTCGCCACCCGAACCGCGGTGGACCTTGGTCAGCAAACCAACTCGGAACTGCACGTGATCCACGTCTTGGATCTCGCCCCGACTGCGCTGCTTTACCCGGAAGCGACCGACCCTGAGGGAGTAGAGCTACCTGACCCGATCCTGGTGGAGGATATCGAGCGGCACGCAGAGCAACGAGGCAGGGAAATGCTCGACGCGGAAGTGGAACGAGTACGGTCGGCAGGTGGGACGGTCGCACAGGCGCATCTGATGATGGGAGATACAGCAAGGGAGATCGTCCACCTGGCAGAGGATATAGAGGCCGGACTGGTGGTGATGGGCAGCAGGGGGCGCGGGGGGATAAGGAGGACTCTGATGGGCAGTGTCTCCGATTCGGTGGTTCGCCATGCCCATTGCCCGGTGCTGGTAGTTCGCGAGTGAAAGACGATGCCGACAAGGTACGCTCTGAGGAGTCGGCGGGCCCGGGCAGCCACCAGGCTAATAGTATGATCTCCACGGGCATCCTCGAGATAATCCTGGCCACCTCACTCGGGCGAGAGATGGAGAACAAGTGGCATGTCGGCGAACATACACGCCCTATTCGCACAGCGCGGATAGCGATGGCTCAGGCTGGCCATGATGGTCGCTCGAAGCCGTTCTGGTACCATGGGCTAGAGGTGGTCGATCGTGCGGTATAGGTCCGATGTAGCTGTCCCGCTTTCGGTTTCTCTACGCCCCCAACCCTCCTGTTGAGCGGATAAGGTCGAGGGTACGACTTCTCGTTGGATACGATCTGGATTCGTACTCGGGCGTCTGTCGGCTGGGCAAGCCCAGAAGAATCATTGAATACATAATGTGGTGTAGAATGACTACACAGCATGTTGCAGCGTAGATGACCTATCAGGCATCATGGAGATATGAACGAGCACGCCGGTTATCGTTCTATGGGTCAACTACTATGAAACACGCTGTAGCGCTCGACGAAAGGGCTCTGGGGGTAGGGGCAGCAGCGGTTGCACTCGCGCTGAGGGCTCCGGTGCTCCTCGCCGTAGTTCTCGCCGCGCTGGTTACCGCGCTAACTCGGCTCTTAGGCTGAGAAATTGGGCTCTCGGATCAATATTTCGTTCGGCACTCTCCGACTGTCTCCGCCTTCCCTACCATCTTCCCAGAGGTCCTAGGAGCTCACGCACTCTCACCTCTAGCCTGTTCATCAAACGTGCAACGGAGTAGAACTCACCGGCTATCATGCTAAGTCCTAAGATCAGCTTTCCCCAACCCAAGATTGGCAACCAGCCCAACATTGTGCTCACCCCCATGAGCAATGTCCCGCCGACGATGTAGGAGATGCGCACGATGTCGAACCCGCTGCGCCTCCTGCGACTCTGGTGAAGGCGGTAGCGCTCCCTGACTCGCAGCCCTGCTCTGCCGTTCGCGAAGTGGTGTCAATCTCACCTGATCTCACATTCCGCACCTACAAACGAGCACAACCGGAATTATTTGTAGCTGCTTGCTAGCGTTTTTGGACCTTTAGGGTTATTTCTGGGCGATCAGGGCGTGCTTTGAGAGGTGCTCCTTCGACAGGGTGGGCCATATCGATG
>DATDKO010000501.1:0-5944 GCA_036519935.1 Rubrobacter sp.
CCTGCCTCGGGCGAGTCGACCTCGCTTCTTATCTCGACCCACCTGCGCACCGTGCCTGAGTACAACCGCTCTAGCGCCCGCCAAGTCGCGTCCCCACGCAGGTCCACCTCGCCAGGTCTCTCCGTAACCACGGAAACCTGCGCACCGGGTAGAGTGTCACTGTATGCTTCCCTCACTGCCGCAAGCAGTGCTTCGAACTCCTCGTCAACGGTCCCAGACAGGTACCTGCGACGCTCGGCAGGGAGCACATACATGAGGCGGCTCTTGATCCTGCGCTCCTTGCCCTCAGCCGCCTTGAGCCGGTCTATGGCATCGTAGAGCTCCCTCCGCCGACGGTAGACGAGATCGGTCAACTCCTCCACCTCGGGATCGGTCGCAGAACCCTCGGACCAGGCCTCATCACGCGCCGAGCACGCCGCCTCGTGAGCGTACTCGGCCCTGATAACGGCCCGCTGCTCCGCTTCTCGCTCCGTCTGGGCCTCGCCCAGCTCCCGCTCGAGGGTCTCTATCGTCGAGGACATCAGATGTTCCCCGTTCCGACTCAACGCATAACTCCATAGCCATTCTACAGCACAGCGCATGTCCGCGGTGCTCCCCGGAAGGCGCGCGTCGGAACGTCACGTAGCCACTGGTTTCGCGGTTGCGCGGGTTGTCGAGAACGTGTACATTTCTACTAGTTATCCGAAGTGCGATGGGAGAGGAGATTCACGTGGACTTCAACACGGGATCTGGCAGTAGCGGGGGGTCGGGCGGTTCCTCTCCGGGGCCGGGCGGGCCGCCACGGGTATCTGGTAGTGCTTCGGGTGGAGAGTTCGACTTCAGCGATCCTGTTCAGAGCTTTATCAATGCGGTTAGGGGCGTCGTAACCGCGCCCGTCGGCTTTTTCCGCAGCATCAGGCGCGAGGGCGACTTCGTAAACCCCCTGATCTTCGCGATCATCTGTTATGAGGTCTCGGCGATTCTTGGTGGCATAATCGCCCTTGCTTTTGGCTCCCGAGGCTTCGGTGGGTTCCTCGCCAGCATAATCTTCGCCCCGATAGGCGCTGCCATCGGCCTGTTCATCGGGGCTGGCATACTGCACCTGCTCGTGATGCTGATCGTAGGCTCACGCAACTCGGGCTTCGAGGGTACGTTCAGGGTAGGCGCTTACTCTTCCGTGACCAGCCTCGTAAGCTGGATACCCATAATTGGCCTGATAGCTAGCCTGTACGGTATCTACCTGGCCATAATAGGGATCAGGGAGGTTCACAACACCACCACGGGTAAGGCCGCGATCGTTGTCCTCATACCCGCTGTGGTGGTGTTCCTGGTCGTCCTGTTGATCATCGCCGCCATCGGGGCGGCTATTTTCTTCGGCACCCAGCAGTAGCTGGCGAGCCTCCGGTACGGTCAGAAGTCGCGAATAGCTGCCCTCACGCCAGGCCGCTATACTGTCGGCGGTCTACAGCGAAGGGGGTTTGCGCGTGGCGCAGACGGTTACTCTCATACCCGGCGACGGGATCGGGCCGGATCTCACGGACTCCGTAAAGAAGGTTATAGGCGCGCTCGACGTCGACATCGAGTGGGAGATCGCCGAAGCCGGCGAGACGGTGATGGACAGGGAAGGTACGCCCCTTCCCGAGTCAGTGCTCGACTCTATCCGGCGCAACAAGGTGGCGCTGAAGGGGCCGCTAACCACTCCCGTCGGGACGGGGTTCAGGTCCGTGAACGTGGCATTACGCAAGGAGCTCGACCTCTACGGGAACATCAGGCCTTCCCTGAGCCTGCCCGGGGTGGAGACGCCGTACGAGAACATCGACATCATCATCTACCGCGAGAACACCGAGGACCTCTACGCCGGTGTGGAGCATACCGTCGGCAAGCACGCGGCGGAGTCGATCAAAATCATCACCCGCGAGGGCACCGAACGCATCTGCCGGATGGCTTTCGAGCGGTCGAAAGAACAGGGCCGCAAGCACATCACCGTCGTCCACAAGGCCAACATCATGAAGTTCACGGACGGTCTGTTCCGTGATGTCTTCTTCGAGGTCGCAAGGGACTACGAGAACGACTTCGAGGAGATAGACGATCGTATAGTCGACAACATGTGCATGCAACTAGTTATGAAGCCGAACCTCTACGACGTTCTGGTCTGCCCCAACCTCTACGGCGACATTCTATCGGACCTCTGCGCAGGACTTACCGGCGGGCTCGGCGTCGCCCCAGGGGCCAACATAGGGGAGGAGATCGCGGTCTTCGAGCCCGTCCACGGCTCGGCACCGAAGTACGCCGGACAGAACAGGGCCAACCCGCTCGCGACGTTGCTATCTGCTAAGAACATGCTCATCCACCTCGACTATGGCGAGGAGGCCGACAGGATGCAGAGGGGGATAGAGGCGGCCCTGAAGAGCCCCCAGACGCGTACAAAGGACCTCGGCGGCAGCGCCGGAACCAGGGAGTTCACGCAGGCCATCGTCTCGAACTTGTAGAATCGGGGTGTGGATCGTTACGAGCGGACATCGGAGGCTGGTGCTGGCCGGTAGCGAAAGAACCTGTAGGGGAGCGGGTTGGCGGCGATTCGGTGTGGTATTAGCCGGGTTCGGCCGCGGCTAGCGGGGCTGGCGCTGTGCGCGTCGCGTTCTTTACCGAGACCTTCCTTCCGGCCACCGATGGCGTGGTCACGAGGCTCAGGCACACCATAGAAGAATTGCTGCGGATGGGCGACGAGATGCTAGTGATCGCCCCCAAGTACGGAGAAGGACCGGGTACTTACGAGGGGGTTCCGATCCACCGCGTCTCCAGTGTGCCTTTCCCGCCCTATCCCCAGATAAAGCTTGCTCCCATAAACCCTGGCGTGGGCGCCGCGCTGCGCGGCTTCGGGCCCGAGCTGATCCATGCCGTCAACCCTTTCGTTCTCGGACGGGGAGCTCCTTTCTACTCCAGGCGCCTGGACGTCCCTCTGGTGGCTTCCTACCACACGAACATCGCTGCATACGCCCGCTTCTACGGGCTCGGGCACTTCGACCGCGCCACGCGCTGGTACACCAGGAAGCTGCACAACAGGGCCGCCATCAACCTCTGCACCTCGGAGGCGACGCTCAGGTACCTTGCCGACGAGGGTGTCGAGCGGCTGCACCTGTGGCCACAGGGTGTTGATGCCAGGCGCTTCCACCCCGACAAGTTCTCGAAGGATTGGCGGGTCAGGCTGACGAACGGTCACCCGGCGGAGCGGCTTCTGCTCTACGTAGGACGCTTCGGTCACGAGAAGAACATCGGTAATCTCAGGGTCGTTCTCGACGAAGTACCCGGAGTGCGTCTCGCCCTCGTCGGAGACGGACCCGCGCGCAGGGACCTCGAACAGGAGTACGCGAATACGCGGACGGTCTTTACGGGAGTGTTGCAGGGCGAGGAGCTCGCGGCCGCGTTCGCCTCCGCCGACGCTTTCTTGTTCCCTTCGACCACGGAGACGTTGGGGATAGCGATGATCGAAGCCCTCGCCTCCGGGCTGCCCGTGCTCGCCGCCAGGACGGGTGCGACCGGGGAGGTAGTTGACGAAGGCGGGACAGGTCTTCTCTACGATCCTGCTTCCGACGTAGCTCTCGTCGCCGCCGTCCGAATGATTGTCTCGGACGATGGCCTGCGGGCACGGATGGGACGTAACGCCCGCGCGTCCGCGGAGCGACGAGATTGGGAAACTTCGACGCGCACGTTGCGCGGATACTACGAACAGGCGCTGGGGGAGAGATGAGCGAAGCAAAGGCCAAGCTCAAGAGCGGGGGGAAGCGCTTCTCCAAATTCTCCATCGTGGGGCTCTCCAACGCCGTCATAGATATCGGCGTCTTGAACCTCTTCTTATGGCTCGAGCCGACGCGCGAGGTGTCTCTGCTCGTTATCTACAACGGCGTCGCGCTCATTCTGGCGAACCTGAATAGTTACGCGTGGAACACGTTGTGGACCTTCCGGGGAAGGGCCGAACACGACACGAGGCAGATAGTACTGTTCGGGCTGCAAGCGCTCGTAAACATAGTGGTGAGCAACGGGCTGTTCTGGGCCCTGATCCACCCCATAATAGTGTATACGGAGGTGCCTACTTACCTCGCCGGTAATGTGGCAAAGATCATCTCCGTTATCGTGGCTTCTACCATCAGCTTTTTCATCATGCGCTACGTGGTTTTCTCAAGAAAGCGGTGGTTCAACGAGCGCTTGTAAGAGCCCTGGACCCGTGCTAAATTAGAGCCGAACGCGGAAGTAGCTCAGCTGGTAGAGCATCACCTTGCCATGGTGAGGGTCGCGGGTTCGAATCCCGTCTTCCGCTCTGGCCGTGGGGCGCCGGTGGCGGCATGGCCGAGTGGTTAGGCAAGGGTCTGCAAAACCCTGTACCCCGGTTCGATTCCGGGTGCCGCCTCTCGGAGTGGCGAAGTACGTAAGGGCGATTAGCTCAGGGGGAGAGCGCTTCCTTGACGCGGAAGAGGTCAGTGGTTCGAATCCACTATCGCCCACATCAGAATTCCTTTTAGATACGCGGAAAACTCCGCGTAAAGGAAAGCCCCCGGCTCTCTCCGGGGGCTTCACGATACCAGTAGTACACCAACGCGACGCTACGCCGGTACACTAGGCGTCTTCGCCATCCTGTACCTCTGATTGGTCTCCTTCGAGGGCGACTTCCATGGCGCGGGCGGTCGCGTCTCCCATGCCTGGTATTACGGGGGAGTAGGTATCGAGGGTGATGGCTATCTTGGCGTGTCCTAGACGCTCCTGGACGTATTTGGGGTGGACGTTGCGGGAGAGTAGGAGCGTGGCGCAGGTGTGCCGGAGGTCGTGAAAGCGGGTATCGGCGGGCAGTACGGCACGCTTGAGTAGTGAGGCGAAGTGCCGCTTTCGAAGGTTGGTGGGGCTGATGAGGGTACCGGCTTCGGAGGCGAAAACTAGTCCGTGATCCTGCCATAACCCTGTGCGCTGCATCATCTCTTCTAGCTGGCGCTTACGGTGGGCTCTGAGGGCGTTCAAGCTGCCGGTAGTTAGGGTTATGGTGCGGTGGCTCTTGGCTGTCTTCGGCTCGCCGAGCAGCAGCCGCCCGCCGCTCTTGGTGATGGTGCGCCGGATACTCACGCGCCCGTCTCTGAGGTCAACGTCGGGCCACTTGAGGGCCAGGAGTTCCGCCTGCCGCATCCCGGTGTGGACGGCGAGCACATACAGAGCTTCGAGCCTGTCGCCTTGGGCGGCCCTCAGCATTGCCCGCACCTGATTAGCAGAGAGCGTCAGCATCTCTTTGGAAGCCGGTCTCGGTGCCTTCACAGCCTCGCTGACGTTGCGCGGGATCATATTCTACTTCACGGCCTGAGCGAGGGTTTTATGGAGGGTGACGTGGAGCTTATTCACGCTGGCCGGGGCGGCCCCGGCGGTGAGCTTGTCCTGGTCGAAGCTCGCCACATGTGCGGGGGTAAGCGTCTTCAACTTTAGCCTTCCGAGGGTTGGCTTGATGTGAACTCGGACGGCGATCTCGTAGCCGTCGAGGGTACTCTGCCGGACAGAGCCGGTTAGCCCCTTGAGCCACGTATCCAGGTATTCCCCGACGCTCAAATTCTCATCGTCGAAGACGAGCCCGCCGTCCCGGTCTGCCATAGCCTTCGTCAGCTTCTCCGCGGCCTCCTGGCGGGTCTTGGCGTATATCGTCTTGCGCTTCTTGCCCGTCGCCGTCTCGACCGTGTAGCGGGCCATGTAGAGTCCATCTTTGCGGCGGGAGATACCACCGTCACCGTTTCCGCGTTTACCTACTGTTGCTCCTCCTTTCCCATTGCTCTACTGTGCGCTCGAACCAAACCGGCCCCATAGCCAGCTTCCGGTTTGGCCTGGGTATCCGCCCGAAGTTGCGTCTAGAGAGATATGCGAGCACCGTGTCCCGCTTCAACCCGAGCCGCTCCCCTAGAGCGGTAGCGTCCAGCACGTCGTAACCGTCAGGAACCGC
>DATDKO010000502.1:0-9255 GCA_036519935.1 Rubrobacter sp.
ACCCCGCCCACGAGCGAGAGAGCCGGGTTGCGTTCGCGGGCAGCCCAGACGGAGAAAGCTAGCCGACCCCCCGGACGCAGCACGCGGCGGGTTTCCGCAAGTGCCGCAGCGGGGTCGATCATCAGCATGTATCCCCAGCGACAGAGGACGCCCTCGACAATATCCGTCTCGAGGTCCATTCGCTCGGCATCGAGTACCCTAAACTCCGCGTTCTGCACGCCCAGCTCCTCTGCCCGCCAGCGAGCCGCAGCGACCATCTCGGGCGTGAAATCCGTGACTATGACGCGCCCTGAGTCACCAACCAAGCGTGCCGCCATGAGCCCAGTGTCAGCCAGGCCGGCGGCCAGTTCGAGCACGGTGTCCCCCGACTGCGGATCGAGCCTTCGGACCATCCACTCGCTGACTGGGCGAGAAGCCTTCCAGAGTTCTTCGCGCTGAGCGTACCAGCCGCGAGCCACGGCTCCCCAGGCGGCCCTGCTTTGCTGGCGTGCCGTTTCATGTTGCCCTGACATCTCGGCAGGCGGTGTCATTTCACTCTCCCTTGTGCGTCTCTCTCGTGTACCAAGATAGAGAGCCCACAAAGCCGGCGCAATCTTTTGCATTCAGACCGGGTTCTGTTACGCCTCCAATCCTTGCTCCGCCCGTCGAGACGTTCCGCCCCACCTCACTGCTCAGATACGCGGCGGCGTTAACGGGGGCTGTTGTCGCCACCGACCCCGCCTCGGCCGACGCCCATTACGACAACGGCGGACGTGGCGTTTCGGGCCTCCCTGTCAGGAGAAGACGAGAGCATGGACCTTGAAGTCATGCTCTAGATAAGCAGGCTCGTGTACTCTCGGGCTGCGCGAGGGAGGGGGCGGGGAGCGTTATCAGTGCCTCGCAACCGCTGCTAGTGACCTGCTGCCTGCCATTCTTTGACTGCCTCTATCGGGTAGATCAGCATCAAGACGTTCAAGGTTAGGTTGTCCCTGATCCAGAGAGCCAACGTGACCTCCGTCAGTACAAACAGCGCGAAAGTGCGTCGGAACCCGAGACGGTGGGCCACAACGAATCCGAGTCCGCAGACGAGGATGTCGCCGAGCGAATTTACTATCGTGTCGCCGTGGTAGCCTAGCGCAGCCGTCTGTTCACGGTATCGCCGAATGACAAACTCCGAGTTCTCGAGTACTTCCCACACCGCCTCGATCGAAACGGCAAGCCACAAGTGCCAAACGGCCGACAGCTGTGGAGCCATAAGCGCGAGCAATCCACACAACAGGAAGCCGTGGAGCACGTGCGTGAAACTGTAGGGGTCCAACAGGTGCTGGGAGTTGTCCGAACTTTAGGGATCCCCGGACCACAGGAGCAGGTAGTCACATGAACACCACCACAGGCGTCCTTGGCTGCGGAGTACTAATGCAGTGCCAATCAGGACCACGATGATGGCGAGCCACGGCAAAGTCCTTCGCATCCTACGCTGAAGAGTATGCGATCCTCATTAGTAGCGCTAGCAGCGGAGCGTAGATCTTAGCGTTGGTTCTCTCCGGCCGTGCGCGGGAGAGGCGCCGGCGGGGACCGTTGTCGCGACCGTGCTGCCCGAGGCGAACGAACGCCCCTGCACTAACCTTCCGGCTGTAGGCGCATGGTAGCTGACCCTGCCGGGTACTATGAGGAGAACCGGAAAGGTGGCACCATGGCCGAGCCCATAAACGTGAAGTGTCCGTCATGCGACCAGATCCTTGCAGCCGCCGACGAAAGCGGCCCGGTGAGCGTCCTACAGGAGCACCTCTACGAAGAGCACGCCCTGGAAGTGCCGCCCGAAAGGGTCAGGGAGAACGTCGCCGCTCAGTTGCGAGATTTTGACGGCTATAACGCCCGACCTATTAGTGGGGCCTAAAAGCTAACAGTAGTTGCTGAGCTCATCAGCTCGGACAGATGGCCGCACGATGCTTTAATTCTCGCCGTCTACCCGGTAGACAACTTCGACCTCCGTCGGGCCGTTACCGATCACCAACACCGCTTCTATGCTATCCCTTCCTTCGTAGAGTTCGTTGGCGCGAAGTACCGCGTCGTCCCGCTCAGTGGCCCATCCTGCATAGTGCCTTTCGTGCGTTGCGGAACCGTCCGAAGAGTGGGTTTCTTTGTAGATGCTGTAAACGCTCAAGTCACCCCTATGGTTGGGTTGCGGTCAACAGTTCCCTCGGGGCCGCTGCCGGTATGGCGAGACCAAAAAGAAACATTTGCTACAACTATGATAATCGCTGGAGAGGTGGAAGTCAAGAGACCTAGACGGTGTAAGGGGACCGCCAGCGAGATGCCTGTCGTCGGCTGCCCTTAGGATGAGCGAACTAGGTGCCAGCGGGAGCCGATGTCGCGACCGACTCCGTGTCGGTCGACGCCGATTGCGACAATGGCCGTACCGTTTCGCATTAGTATGGCGGTCGATGGCGTAATGGAGCTGAGACTCGCTACTTGGCAGGCCCTCTGAGGAGATCGGCCAACCGGAGGCAGTAGGCAACCCGCGAAAGGACCAACGTCCAACGCGGCTGGCTGGTCAATCCAGGTGCCTCTGCTAGGCTCCCGTCGAGCACTCCTGGTATCGTGAAGGGACATAGCGATGGTCGGAAGAGGCGAACCGACAGACGAGACGACAACTTCGTGGAGGTGGGACAACGTCCCGCTTCCCGAGCCTCATTTGGTCGGGATTCTCCTCAGCGCGGCGCTTCACCTAGCTCGCCCGTGGAGACTGCCTGGGAGCAGGCGACTCTATAGCGGCGTTGGATGGACCCTGGTGGGAGCTGGAGTCGCTATCTCGGCCTGGGCGGTGCGAGCCGCCTCCGATGTCGACCTGGAGCGACCCTCCGCACTCGTTTCAACAGGGCCTTACGTCATAAGCCGCAACCCGATGTATGTCAGCTGGACCTCGCTGTATGTTGGAGGGGCGCTTATCACGCGAAACTCGTGGATGTTGTTATCGCTTCCGCTCGTGGGAGGGATCATCCACCGGGTGGTACTTCGAGAAGAGCACGCTCTGGAGGGAGCGTTCGGAGAAGAGTACTTCAGGTACCGGAAGCTGGTTCGTCGGTACGTTTAGCGGTGAGTGTTGAACACCGGGCACCAGATGCCCTGCATGCGAATGTCGCAGGTTGCTCCTACCGCCTTCAAGTGGGTCCACGCAAGCTGGGACAACGCCGCGCCTGGCGTTCCGAGCGGTGATCGGAGCGGACGGCGAGGAGAACGTGGGAGTCGCACCTTAGACATTCGGGACATGCTACCGGGCCGGGGTCCTACGGGGCCCGCCCCTGCAGCTTCCTGCTGCCCGCTGGGAGGGCGGCCGATCTCTGGGGCAGGCGCCGCGTGTTCGTCGCAGGCCTCGCCTTGTTCTCAGGGGCCTCGCTCGCGTGCGGCCTTTCGGGCTCGGCAGCGCTGCTCGTGGCGGCCCGCGCGGCGCAGGGTCTCGGCGCAGCCGTCGTCACCCCGGCCGCTCTTGCCATCCTTACGGCCGCCTTCCCCGAGGGCGGAGGGCGCAACCGGGCCGTGGGCTTCTGGACGGCCGCCCAGGCGGGCGGAGGCGCATCGGGCTGGATCGTAGGCGGCTTCCTCACCCAGGGTCTGGGGTGGGAGTGGGTGTTCCTCGTCACGGTCCCCATAGGGGCTCTCGGCGTGTTGCTTGCTCCCATCCTGCTACCTGAGAGCAGCGATCCGTCGGCTCCCCCGAAGCTCGACGCAGCGGGCGCGACCACGGTCACGGCGGCCCTGGCTCTTCTGGTCTACGATCTAACGCGAGCGGAGGAGGTAGGACCACGGTGGGCTCTCTCCTTTGGAGCCATCGTTGGCCTATGGTTGGCCTCCTCGGCGGTTAGGATGACCATGCGCGCCCTCAACGTCGCCTACGAGGTCGAGGATCCTGCCGTGTGGAAGAAGTTTCCACTCTCCATCCTATACACGGTGTTGCTGGCGGTTCTGGTGATCGCTGCGGCGGCGCTGATGCTGATCGGCCCGCGGCTGGCCGCTTGGGTCGCAGAGCTAGTGGGGCTGGGTGATGTGTTCACCACCGTGTGGACTTGGGCTCGTATACCCGCGGGTGTTGTGTTGCTGATATTGGTCGCCGCGCTGATCTACTACCTGTTCCCCAACACCGGCGAACCGTTCCGGCTAATCACACCTGGGGCGGTAATAGCCGTAATAGTGTGGGTCGTGGTCAGTTTGGCCTTCTCATGGTATGCGGCCAACTTCGCTAGCTACAACGCCGTCTACGGAAGTCTCGCCGGGGTCATCGTGTTGCTCTTGTACTTCTTCATCTCGGCGGCGATTTTGCTGTTGGGAGGAGAGCTCAACTCGGAGATCTACCACCAAACCATTGAGGACGAAGAGCCCGAGGAGGGAGCAGCGGAGGATGATATGGAAGCTCAGTGAGTTGCTGCTCACCCTCGATCCTCCTTCCGGAAATTCAGCAGTCTGACATAGCTCCCTCATGCTCCAGAAATTCTTGCAGGCTCAGGTCGCTCTTTTCGAGTCGTTTCGCGTCTTCCACTCCCACGTAACGATAATGCCAGGGCTCCCACTGGTAGCCGGTCTGCTCCTCTTTGCCTCTTGGATAGGTCAGAACGAATCCGTACTCCCAGGCGTGATGCTCGAGCCACCAGTAAGCGCTCGTCAGCGCGAAGGGCATCCAGATCTGGTAGCCTGCGGCCGCGTTCGTGAAATCAACCGCGGTACCGAGCTGATGCTGGCTGTGTCCAGGTGCCGCGCTCATCCCATCGGCGTCCGCCCCGTAGACGCTCATCAACCTGGCGTGCGACGCCCGCTGCTGCTCGTAGGAGCGGTAGGCCGAAGCGACCACCAACTCCTCGCCATTCGCCGCCGCGTCCGATACCAAGCTACTCAATCGCTCGGCGGCCTCGCGACGGAGCAGCATCTCGCCACCGCCGAGCGTGGGAATATCGTAGGCCCACAGCGAGACAAGGTCTTCGGGCACGTAGTCGAGGGGCAAAGGATGCGATCGGTCGACGAGCACCCTCAGGTCGTCACAGCTCTCCTTCAGCGAAGGTGAGGAGGACTCGGGTGCCATACTCACCTTCTCGCCGCCCACATTGGCCCCGGCGAGTAGTCCTAGGTGGTCAGTAGCGGGTGGCCGAGGCAGCCTCTCCAGCTGCATGGTGGGCTGAATTACAGCTCTTATCCGCTCCTGCCTCACCCCCAGGCGTGAGTACCCCAACGCGAAGAGACACAATAAGAGTAGGGCAACCACCAAGAACCATTGTCGACGGCGCTTTCTGGCGGGGTCGAGAAACGTTATCTTGACGTAGCTCTTTTCCCTCCACCACCACACGTAGGGTACGCTAGCGCACCTTCTGCCCTCTTGTCCAGCCCAGCTCTCGCGGAGAGTTCTTGAGTGGGGCTCCCGTTGCCTCAGTAGGTGGAGGTCCCGCTCTATCCGAACCGAAGAGATCGTTCGCTGAGTATGCGCCTTTTCTACGAGGTTGAATAAGGAACATCCTCCGCAGCGCCCCTACCGTGCGCAGAGATAAGGTGCGATGATCCGGATTTGGGCTGCTGGCTAACAAGGAGGTCTTTCGGATGTCAGTCTACGTGTTGGTCAGTGGGGGTTGGCTTGGAGGCTGGTGTTGGCAGCGTGTCGCCCGTCGACTCAGAGAGGAGGGGCACGATGCCCATCCGGCCACCCTCACCGGTCTAGGCGAACGAGTACACCTCGCAAGCCCCGAAGTCGATCTCGAAACCCATATCACCGACGTGGTAAATCTCATCGAGTTTGAGGATCTCCACGAAGTCGTGCTCTTGGGGCACAGTTACGCCGGTCTTGTGGTTACGGGCGTGGCCGACCGGGTGCCCGATCGCATCTCCCAGCTAGTGTACCTGGACACCGGAGCGCTCCCCGACGGCACCGTCCTCATCGAGACGTTTCCGCCCGAAGCCAGGAGGCACATCGAGCAGCAGGTGGAGGAAGCAGGCGATGGGTGGCGGTTCCCCATGCCACCACAAGAAGAGCTGGCCGCCTTCGGTAGCCTGGAAGGGCTAGATGACGACCGGCTAGAATTGTTGCGCTCACGCGCTGTGGACCAGCCGTTCGGAACCTTTACGCGCCCGCTGCAGTTGCACAACCCTGCCCGGGAAGCGCTGCCGAAGGTGGGTATCCTGTGCAGTTTCTCGCTCGAAGATGTGCAGGCGATCATCGCTAGCGGCAACCCCCTGTTCCGCGAGATGGCGAGTCCGAACTGGCGGTTCGTCGAACTCCCCACGGGTCACTATCCGATGTTCTCAAGGCCGGATGATCTGGCGGCGGTGCTCCTGGACCTGCCCTCTGGTGTGTCCACGCAATACAATGGCGAGCGCAGCACCTGAGGGCGACCGACGAAGTTAGGACTTCGCCGTACGCGCCGAGCCAGACGTAGGGTGAATAGAAGACGAAGTCATCCCCTGCGCCATCTGAGTCAGCAGAGGTGATCTCCTGTAGGCCGATCCCCCCTCCTGATGGTACTCATCGGTCACCTGCAGGCCTTGCCGCTCAGCTTCCTGACTCGCGAGCTGCAGGATCGACTGGTCGCGGTCGACGCCCACGACGTTGCCTTCAGCCCCGACGAGGGCGGCCATCTTCAACGTCACGTCCCCGCTGCCGCACCCCACGTCCAGGCAGCTCATCCCGGCCCGTAAGCCGGCCGCCCTCAGCAGCGGCTCCGTGGTCGGCCATTTGACCCGGTTCAGAAGGCGAAGTCGTTCCGCTCGACCGCCTCGCAGGACGTAACCCTCGGACCGCGACGAACGTCCCATCCCCATACCCTCCAGCCTGTTGCCATCGTATACCTTACCCCGTCGGCATGATGCCACTCGGACCGATCCAATGCACGACTTCGAGCACCGGACGCAGCGAGAGGATGCTTGATGGACCCGCGAGGAGGTATAGGTAGGCTGCTAGTCAGCCTGCTGGTCCTTAGAAGCCGCCTCGGAGCGCAGCCATAAAGAGACGTGAGCTGGCTGCATCGTCTCCCTCACTACCCCTACCAGGTCGTCGCTCAAGGCAGCCAGGTTCGTCTCATCACGCACCTTTGCAGAAAGGGCTTCCAGCGTCTTTGCGGCATCGTACTTGCTGCGGTAGAAGCGCCTATCCACAAACCCCTGCACCCGACGACGCAGCGGGTTGAACAATGCAGCGATCGCTAGTGTGGATGCCACGACCGCGAGGGTGGACCTCTCTCCGGTGAGAGCTACAAAGACCCTCTGTAACACAACAATGCCTCCGAAGTAGATGGCAACCAGCGTCGCCGTGAGGGAGCCGTAGACGAGGGTGCAGTTTATGAGGAGGTCTATGTCGTAGAGCCTATAGCGCAGGATCGCTATGCCGATGGCGACGGGAATGGCTGGTATCGTTGCTACGTTGAGCGCGACCCCCGCCCGCTCGAACCAGAGCGGTGTATCTATCACTCCGGGGATTAAGTACGCAAGGGTGGTGGCGATAACGCTCGCCACAGCGGCGTAAGCAAACCACTTGAGCTGCTGGCGCTCCACTCCTGCGGCACGACTCAGGCGCATGAACACCGCCGAGGCCACTGCAATGTACAGAACGGGAGATATAGTGAACAGAACCGCTCTGTAGATGCTGGTGAGGCCCTCTATACCGAGCGGGTTTCGGATCGGGCCAAGAACACCCAATAGCGCTCCGGAAGAAAGCGCACCTAGGATCGCTCCCACTACCACGAAAGCCACCGTCAGCCATGGCAACCACCTCCAGCGCCTGCTCGGCAACCGTCCTGTGGGGAACAGCGGTATATAAGACACCGACAGGCCAATTATGACAGGCAGACCCCAGGAAACGATCCATGCCATCGCTTGACCTGCGGGAAGTGAGTTGGGCTGGGCCAGCAGGGCATAGATGGCGTACTGAGCACCAAAATGGGTGATGCTGATGACAAGCCCATACAGGCACAACAGCCAGCCCACAGGGTTTGCGGGGTGACGCGAAGCGATCAATGCACCTACTGGCGAAAAGCTCATCGCAGTGACCGTATTGTCGAGCCAGGGATTGTACATGTGAGTGTCTGGGTGAGAGAGGTTCAGGGCCAACAGAAGAACACTTAGCACCGTAAGCGCCAAGGAGAGTCCGCACAAAGACCATGCGAGCCAGGAAGCGGCTCGCGAGCTTATCCCACCGACTGCTCGACGATGCTCTCTTGCCCCTTCAGTCACGACCTCACTGTACAGCACTCCCGTCTCCGAAGCGTTACGAGGTGGAGTCTTCTTAGTCACGTGAAGCCAGCGAGGAGGCGTAGGGGTAGGCGGACGCGAGCGCGGAAGGGCGCAACGTCGGTGTGAACGACGCCGAGACCGCTAGGCACACCGTCTTGTATGATCTGGGGAGGAGTGTACGAAACCACTCGTTGACGGATCGTCATCCTTGACGCTGACGAAAAGGCAGAAGGTGTAGACAAGAGATGAACGAGAGAGTCTTGCCGAAGAGGAGGGGCACCCGCCCCAGGACCACACCAACCAACCCGCACACCCAGCTGGAGCAGAACCCACAGCGCGAGGTAGTGGACGAACTAGCCCGGAGGATCTTCGCTCTCCCTGGCGTGGAGGAGCATGCGAGCGCCATCTCCGTGCCCGGAGCTCGCGCTTTGTGGCTGCGTGAGGACGTTCCGGCTGGCCCACAGGAAGCGTTCATGATAGGGCGGGAATTCGCTCACATTCATCCCATACCCGACGCTAGCCTGCACGCAGCGCTGCCACCGGAAGTCGCCCAGGAGGCCATAAGGAAGGGCTGGGCCGAGCAACACCCTGTGGCCCGTATGGGCTACATACCGCAGAACGTGGTAATGATCTACGCGCCGAGGGACGCTGAGGAGATCGAGGTTGTCGCCGGGCTCGTGGTCGAAGCCTACCGCTACGCCGGCGGCACGGCACCCGGCTCCGGATGACACTTTTACTACTAGCACTCTGTTTAGTGCGTGTGTCGGGGAGGCACCGCCTTCTAGTGGGTGGAAGCCAGTTGGCGAAACTATATGTGGTACTGGCCCGGTGAGTGATAGATCGCCGTTGGGTTTCATAGCTATCGTCCGTATGCTTCGTAAAGCGTACGTAGGAGCAGGCGTTGAGGTTTCGAGAGAAGAGCACCGAAGAATACACGCGTGGCAGATCAACCGGACGCGCTCTTACTGGCTCGGAGGACGGACTGAGGCCGAATGTTGAGCACGTGGGGGCCGAGCGTGCGAGCATAACCTGTCAAGAAAGAGGGTCGGACTCGCCCTACGTGGAATCGATCAT
>DATDKO010000503.1:0-7182 GCA_036519935.1 Rubrobacter sp.
CGTCCCCCGGCGGCGCGTCTACGACGATGACCGAGACGCTGGCGCCGAGGAGGCGACCCTGGATCTCGCCGGCCTCTTCCCCGCGCGCCGGGTCAGATATGTCGAGGACGCGCGTCACGCCCCACCCCCCGCCGACGGCTCCGCCTCCGGCGTGGGCGCGTCGAGGAACGGGGGGATCATCGCCAGCAGCCATTCGGCCCGGTCCATTACCCCGCTGCCCGGGGGGATGAAGTGGGCGGTTCCGGGGAGCACCACGAGTCGGGACTCGGGGAGGCCGGCCAGGTCCCCCATCGCGCCGCCGCCCAGCAACCGGAACATCTCGACAGCGTGCTCGAGGCGGACAACGTCGGCGTCGCCGACGACGATCATGGTCGGCGCCTCGATCCCCCTGACATCCTCGGCGGGCCAGGCGAAGGGCGTCACGTCGAGCCGCTTCATCTTCTCGACCAGCCTGGGGAAGTCTTCGGGGTTCGGCGCGACCTCCCGGGAGGCCGCCTCGATCGGGGACCCGGCGAACATCTCGGGCGTGATGGTCGGGAGCATCTCGTGCAGCTCGGGTTGCATGCCGTCGCTTGTGTAGGAGGCCGAGGCGACCACAAGCCTGCGCGCCAGGCCGGGGTGGCGGATGGCGAGCTGGAGGGCGATGGCGCCGCCCATGCTGTAGCCGAAGACGTCGGGGTAGTCGATCTCGAGGTGCCGCAGCAGGGCCGCCACGTCGTCGGCCATGTGCTCGTAGGTTATGGGGCGGTCGATGTCGGCGGTGCGCCCGTGACCTTGCATCTCTGCGACTATTACCTGACGGGTCTCGGCCAGGCCGGGCAAGATCGGCCCCATGGCGTCGACGGTCATGTAGGCACCGTGTAGCAGGACCAGCGGCCGGCCCTCGCCGTGGACCTCATAGTACATCCTGAGACCGTTCACCTCAGCGTAGTCACCCTTGGTACCGTTCATCCATTCCCCTTTCTGGTCCCCAGAGGCGCGACGGGGCCCTCGCTCCTGGCCGCCACGGTGTGGCTCACGTTGCCCTCCTTCGTTCGCCTTTCCCGATCGTCTAGAAGCAGCATACGGTACCCGTCGGAACATGCACAGGGCCAGGTTCGTACTGACTGACGTAGGCACGGGTCAAGGACGGAGGCCCTGGTTCTGCCGTCCCGATTCCCCTTATGTGTGGCGAGGTTTGTACGGACCAGCGCACTGCAACTCATCCCCGCCGTCGCCTCCCTGTGCGGCCTACGTTACGGTTTGGTGGTGCCCGCTCAAGGGATTAACGCGCTCCCCTATTTGCCAATCACATCGTGGGCGTCTCATGGTCCCTAAGCCTACGGCCATCTGGCGAAGATTTAGTAACGTAGGAGACCGGTCCTCGGCTCCTTTGTGTTCAACCTCACGCGTAAGTACGCGCTAATTGATGGGCGGGAGTGGCTCAAGGCTCTTCAAGCGCGTACTGGGGCGAGCGTCCTTAGGTCGTGATAGGGGAAAGTGAGGAGCGGGCTTCGTACCGTACGAGTACGTTCCCTGAGCCATCCCAAGTGCGTGTTTCGATGAGCCGAAGCGAAACCGCTGGCTGGCCATCGAAAAGAGGCGTGCCTGCGCCCAATACAACCGGGCCGATCATCAGGTGTAGTTCGTCGACCAGATCGCTACTCAGCAAGTCGTTCCAGAGTGTGTGGCTGCCAAAAACCAAGATTTCTTTGCCGGGTTGACGCTTGAGTTCTGCAATCTGCTCGTGAGCGTCTGCGCACCGGATTATGCGGGTGTTATGCCACGGTGCCGTCTCTTCTGAGGTCAGGCTGTCTGATATGACTACTTTGTCTATGGCGTTATTGAGCCGTGATATCTTCCGTTGGATGGGCGTGGCGTTAGGATCGTCTGCCACGGACGGCCAGAAACCCTTGAACCCATCGTATGAAACCCGTCCCAACAGCAACGTATCGGCTGCGTGCAGCCGTTCGGCATTATAGGCATCGAAGCTCTCGTCCGTCGGGTAGTCCCAACGATAGTCGAACAGGGCCATAACATTCTTGCCCGGCCCCTCGTAATAGCCATCCAGTGACATGGCGTTGCTGACGATTAGTTTACGCATTACATATCTCCTCATGCATCGATCGAGTCGAGAGCATCTCAGCCTAGTCCACGATCGCCCCACAGCTGATGTTGAGGGCTGTCGCGGTCATGGTGCGGGCATGATCCGAGGCAGCGAAGGCTGCCACATTGCCGACATCCTCAAGCGTCGCTGCACGCTTAAGCATAGTCTGCCCAACGATCATTTCGTTTATTTCCTCGCGCACATCGAAGCTCTCCGGGATCGTCTCTGGCACCCCGCCTGTCTGCAGCGTCACGGCGCGGATACCATGCCCTCCGAGCTCGGAGGCCAACTGGCGGCGCAGTGACTCCATGGCGTTGAGTGCGACCTGGAATCCTCCCAGGTAGTAGTCAGGCACCGGGTCCCCGTAGCCGCCGAAAAAGAGAATCACCCCCGATCCCTGCCTGATCATATGACGTGCTGCCGCCCTGGAGGTCAGGAACTGTGTCCTCACGGCGGTCATGATCGGCCGCTCGAAGTCTTGGAGGGGCATCTCGGCGAGCGGCGTCCCCTGGACATCCCCATACGAGATTAGGTTGAAGGAGACGTCGATACTTCCAGCGCTCGCGGCCACGGCGTCGGCGTGTTGGTCGACGGCCTGCTCGTCGATGGCATCAACTTGCGCCGTCTCGGCCACTCCTCCAGCGGAGCGGATCTGCTGGGCCACCTCTTCGAGCTTCAGCCTGGTGCGCCCAGCGAGAAAGATCTTTGCCCCCTCGCGAGCGAAGGCGCGGGCCACCGCGCTACCGATCGACCCTCCCGCCCCGTAGATCACGGCGTTCTTGCCCTCGAGCAGCATCTTCTTCCTCCTCTGACTCCGTGTCCCACCAATACCCGGCAGACTGAGTATCCTCGTAATGCAAGAATCAGCGGGGCCTACACACCCTGCTGGTCGCCCTCGCCCGTCAGCTTCATCATGGCGGAATGCAGCGCACCGTTACTCGCTACTATCTCCCTGCCCTCTAGATCCAGAATGCCTCCCCTATAGTCCGTCACCTTGCCGCCCGCCTCCTCAAGGATAAGATCCCCAGCCGCTATATCCCACGCCCAGATGCCGCGCTCGTAGTAACCGTCCAGTCTGCCCGCGGCCACGTAGCACAGATCGAGCGCGGTGGAGCCCAAGCGCCTCATCCCTCGGGTGATGGCCGCAAAGCGACCGAAGAGATCTAGGGCCTCGGGCATCTCTGCGCGGTCGTAGGGAAAGCCGGTTGCGATCAGTGCCTGGATCGGCTCCTCGGTATCGGACACCCTTATTGGCTCGCCGTTAAGGGTGGCACCTGCTCCACGCTCGGCAACGTAGACCTCGTCTCTGATCGGGTCATATACCACCCCTAAGTCGATCTCTCCGGCCCTCTGGAGCGCTATGGAGACGCAGAAGATGGGCAACCCATGGGCGTAGTTGGTGGTGCCGTCCAAGGGGTCTACGATCCAACGGGCGCCCTCCTCTCCTGCGAGCGATCCTCCCTCCTCGGCCAGCATCCCATAGGCGGGGAAAGCTCCGAGAAGGATCTCCCTGATCACCTGCTCTGCTTGCTCGTCCACCTCCGTGACAAGGTCGACTTCACCCTTATACCTGACGGAGTGCTGCCAGCCGAAGCCTTTGCGCACCACCTCGCCCGCTTCCTTCGCCGCCGAGAGTGCCACCTCAAGTTCCCTCGCCAAGTTCTCGTCCTTCCAGATAAGAGCAGTCCTGTCCATGGTTCATGATAATGCCACAACCAGAATATGAGGAGCAGCGGGATACCATAGAAGCTCACAAGAATCGCACGCACCGACCGCGACTATTCTCATCGATGAAAAAGACTCGCTAAACGCCGAATTCTCTCTAGTTCGATCCGCGGTCGGTACTTACGGTGACGGTCGGTAAAGCCTCCTTCGCGGCTGATAAGAGCACGAAAGCGACCGCACGATAAGCCCGCAATATAAGCACACCGATGCTGATGCGGGCGGTACTGTGCGATGTTCTTCGGGCAAGACTAGCGCCATAGCCTTCTCCGCAGTCCAGCCGCATCGCCTAGAGGTCCTCAAAGCCTCCTCAAACGCCTTCGTAGCCGAGATTGAAGGGGTTCTCTCCGCCCGACGTAGCAGGCTTCACGGCTCCCCCACCGAGTAACGTTGGACAGCTCCCACATCCCAGGATATGCCGATCCCCGCTGCATCCGGGGTCGAGGCATAACCATCCTCTATCTCGATCTGCTTCTCAAGGATCGGGGTGGCCCAGTCGACGTACTCCATCCAGTGCCTCGTGGGGCTCACTGCGAGAAGGTGTGCGCTGATCTCCGGGAAGAGATGGCTTGAGAGTGGGATTCCTGCGGCCCCCGCCAGCGCTGCGGTCCTAAGCCAGCCCGTAACCCCACCGATCTTCATGGCGTCTGGCATCACGTAGTCGGAGGCACCCACCTCAATGCTCTTAGCCGCGTCGTGCGGCCCCCACCAGTTCTCTCCGATCTGGACCGGGGTCTTGGTATCCTGCCGGATTTGCGCATGGCCAGAGTAGTCGTCGGCTCGAGTCGGCTCTTCTATCCAGTAGAGTCCTTCACCTTCCAATGCCGCAGCGCGTCTACCAGCCTCCGCGACCGAAAGCGACTGGTTGTAGTCAGCCATAAGCACCGCCTCCTCGCCGACCGAGTCCCTGACCGCCCGGACCACCTCGAGGTCAGTCTTTAGCTCCTTGTACCCTAGCCTGACCTTGATGGCACTGAACCCCGGAGCAAGGAGTTCCTGGGCTTCTTCTGCCGCGCGCTCGGGGCCGATCATACCCAGCCCACAACTGTTGTAGGCAGGAATCCTGCATGACTGACCGCCAAGCAGCCTAACCAGGGGCGTCTGGCAAGACTTTGCCAGTGCGTCCCAGGCAGCCATATCGATGCCGGCCATCGCCATGGCGCTAAGTCCTTGCGGCCCCAAGAGCCTGAACGTCTTCTGCAGCTTTCGCTCGATCTCCACCGGGGCGAGGAGGTCGCCCTCGATCAACGGTGCGAGGTTGGAGAGGAGCCTAGCCAGTGGCTTCATCACCAGGGGTGTGGCACAGAAGAGGTAGCTGCACCCGGTGACTCCTTCCTCGGTCAGGAGGTCGATCAGTACCATCGCTGCCGAGCCGACCTCGCCTCCGCCGGTCCCAAGAGGACGGTTCATAGGCACATCGACCGCGTGGACGATAAGGCCGCGAACAGTGAGTTCAGGATCGGAGTTCATGTGTCCCCTCCCTTGGGCGTCGAGCTAAGCCATCTTATTATCCTGTACCGCCCAATAATCTGCCGGCCCTAGGCAGGGAGAGCACTTGGGGCTCGAATGGGAGGACATCGCCCTAGACCGGGGGCTCCTGCAGGTAAGACGCAAGTTGTCGGGCACCAATAGCGACGAGCATGTCTTCAGCGTCTTGCCCCTATTCACCCACCTTCCTACATGGGGTCGGCCTGTTGAACAACGCCATTGTAGTCGACTTTCGTTTCAGACCATGGTCCAAACACACCGGTCCTGGGACGTTTCGAGCTCGCTTTGTGACCATCATCGGCTAGATCTCGATTCTTTCAACGGGCTCGAGCATCCTCGCAAACACGCGCATCCGAGAAGCTGCAAATGTCTTCGCGCCGCGATTCCTGCGGTAGGAGGTGAGCGGTTAATGGCTCCTCGAAACCGAGCCTACCCGCGCCGGAGCATCGACACATCCGGCAGACCACCACCGTAGGACGAGCGGCAGGTCATGGACAGTACTCGCCGGATCGGAACTCGTTGTAGTGCGCGAAGTATTTGTCCGTGAACCTCGCCGGAGGGAACAGACTGGCGCGGTTCAGCAGGACGTCCGCATCCTCCTCGAGAATGTAGCGAGCTTGCAACTGTTCCTCGAGCGCTTCCTCAAACGCGGCCAGGTATTCGGAGAAACTCGAGAAGCCGAGCTCTTCGATCGTCGGCGGAGGCTGTGGCTCATAGGTCCCCAGAAAACCGGTAATAAACCTGGCCTTGCCGAGCTCGACGAAGGGCAGCCGCGGCGCGGAGGCGCCCGCGATCTTCGAGAGCACGGCCATCGAACCACTAGGACTCCGAATTGACGGTGATGACCTTGCCGCTGTATTCGCCGGCTGCGATGGAAGCCTGGGGGTCGTCCTCGCTACCAGTGGTGATCGGCAGCGCTAGATCGAAGACGTCCTCGGCGAGCCCCGAGGCGACGATCCGCTTCACGGGATCCGCAGAGTCGGAGAATCCCGCGAGGTAGCGCCTAGCGGCCGGTCCCGTGATGGCGCGAGCGACTGGATCGCTCCTGAGCGCGCGAGCGAAGTCGACGACGATCTCGTCGTCGGTCCGGCCATTCCCATCGACGACTCCCCCATCGATAAAGACGCCCTGCGCCGCAGGATCCAGGATCCGGCAGACAAATGGCCCGGAGGTAGTCGTACTATAGCCGACCGAAGCGTGCAGGAATCCTCGGCCAAACAGGAACGGCCTGCCGAGCCAGCCCTCACGCAGGTACGTGCCCAGAATCGTCAACTTCTAAGCGCTTCGTGAATAGCGTGCTTGCATCCAGAGCTAGAGAGTATCTTCCTGAGCCGCCTGCGGCCGTAACCAGGGCACCCGCCGCAAGTGCGGCCTCGGCGATGCCCCGTCCGAACTCGCTCCCACCGCCGATGACGACCACATGACGGTCGCGAAGCGAGCGAGGCCGGCGCGTGCTCACGGGACCACTTCGCCGACGACCTCGTAGTGAGCCACGGCCGACTCGCCGCCAATTAGATAACGCTCGTCTTCGGGGTAAAGAACCGCGGCCTCGATGTCGTCCCCGGCGAAGAAGCGGATCGCATCCTCGGACTCCCACAGCGAGAGCGTGATGAACTCTGTCCGCTCACCCTCGTCGCGCCGGAGCATCCACGCACCCTGGTTCCCGGGAGTCTGGCCGTACTCGGCGAAGCCCGTCTCTCGGATGTACTCGGCATACTCGTCGGCGTCGGATCGGCGCACCGTGCCCGTCCAGGTGCGCGCGATCATGTTTGCTCCTCTCGCCCCGCCAGGAAATCGATGACGATCCTGGTGTCGAGGCTACCGTGGCCGGCGCCTGGCAGGACGGCGAGCTGCGCGTCGGGGAGTCCTTCGCGCAGGGCGAGGGT
>DATDKO010000504.1:0-4290 GCA_036519935.1 Rubrobacter sp.
TACATTCGCCGTAGCAGGGGCGTGCGGCGGGGGACCCATCTTTGTACATTCGGCTAAAGACCCTTCTGTGGCCGTTGCCTAGACTATGTTCCAAGAGAATATACCCTGAAGATATGGAGGAAGCTTTTGCGGAGGCTCGCATTACTATCGACCACGGTCTTGTTGTTGGTGCTCGCGCTACCCGGGCTGGCGTTCGCGCAGAAAGGTCCTTCGACGGCGGATCTCTCGCTAGCGATGGACACGATGTGGGTGATCATAGCGGCATGTCTGGTCCTTTTCATGCAGGCGGGATTCGCGATGCTCGAGGTCGGCTTCTCCCGGATGAAAAACGTCGGTAGCGTGGTGGCGAAGATTCTGGTTAACCTCGCCATCGCCGCCCTATTGTTCTGGGCCGTCGGATTCGCGCTGGCCTTCGGCTCGGGTAACGCGCTCGTAGGCACTGAGGGCTGGTTCCTCGCAGTGCCGGCCGGACAGGTCAACGATGCCTACGCCGGACTCTCCTGGACGCAGGTCCCGCTCTCGGCCAAGTTCCTCTTCCAGGTCGCGTTCTGCGCCGTCTCACTGGCCATCGTGTGGGGCACGATGCTCGAGCGGACCAAGTTCGCGGTCTACGTCGTCTTCGCCATCGTCTTCGCTGGCCTGATCTACCCTATGGTGGGACACTGGATCTGGGGCGGCGGCTGGCTGACCGAGCTCGGCATGCAGGACTTCGCAGGCTCGACGGTCGTCCACCTCTCGGGCGCGATGGCGGCGCTCGCCGGTACTCTGCTCCTCGGTCCGCGCCTCGGCAAGTACGACGACAACGGCCGCCCCGTGAATATCCCGGGTCACAACATGCCGCTCGCCGTCCTCGGTGTCCTAATACTATGGATCGGCTGGTGGGGCTTCAACCCAGGATCGACGATGGCCGCCGTTCCCGAGATCGCCGATATCGCCCTGACGACGAACCTTGCCGCAGCCGCCGGAGTCCTCGGAGCGATGGGCATGAGCTACCTGTACAGGCGCAACGTGGACGTCGGGATGGGCGGCAACGGCGCCATTGCGGCCCTCGTCGCCATCACCGCGCCCTGCGCTTTCGTCGCGCCCTGGGCCTCGATCGTGATAGGCTTCGTCGCCGGCGTCATAATGTACGCCACCCTAGTCTACGTAGATAGGATCGGGGTCGACGACCCGCTCGGCGCCATAGCGGCGCACGGTATGGGCGGTGTCTGGGGCACGCTCTCCTGCGGTCTGTTCACCACTCCGGCCCTCGCCGCTGTTGGCGAGCCCGGCCTGTTCTACGGCGGCGGTCTCTACCAGCTCGGTATTCAGGCTCTCGGTATAGTCGCAGCAGGCGGCTTCGTCTTCCTTGCCTCGCTCGCCGTCTTCGCGACGCTCAAGGCCACCATCGGCATCAGGGTCAAGCCCGAGCAGGAGCTCGACGGGCTCGACATCCACGAGCACGGAGTCTTCGGCTACCCCGATCTCGTCGCAACCGATTACCAGAACGGGAACGGAAAGATCTCCGATCCTATGGAAGGCGTGCCAGAAGGTACAGCCTAGGGCAGAGACACTTTGGCACCGGCCGGATCTCCTCCGGCCGGTGTTTTTTCACGTCCACCCAAAATCGGTAACGCCGTCTTGTATCCTGATGTTGGAGGCGGACCGCAGACGGCATGGAGGACAGCTTGGAAAGACCTGTAACGCAAGCCACTGGCCACAACAACACCATCGTCAGCGTCTACGAGGACCGGGTCGAGCTGAGGACCGGCTGGCAATCCCAGAACGTAGAGAGCGTCGGCCTGCGCGACGTCGCCGTGATCGGCCTCAAGGGCCTCGTCAACGTCACCCTGACGATAGAGACCAATACGGGTCGCGTCTACCAACTGAATCGCATGGCCCTCCCGGATGCGCGTAGAATCAAGAACACCTTCGAACAGCAGAAACGTAGGGCCGGCCTTTACGAGTAGAGACAAGCACTTCAGCACGCTCCGGCTGATGCCTCCGCTCGTCAGCATTTCAGCTTTTCGTTTTCACCGATGGCTCCTACTCGAATGAGCGATTCACGGTAAGTCGATACCACTGCGAGAATCGCTCTAGTACACTACAGCCAGTCACCCCAGAGTGACACAACCGTAACCATTCGGGGTGCCTTTCCACTCCCCAGGCCTTACCCCTCTCTATCCTCCGCCTCGGCATGCTTACGTCGTAAACACGGCGCTCATGCTGTAAGCTATCAAGCGTTCTAGCAGAGGGAGGTTTGTGATGGCGGTTGTCAAGCGGCGGCCGTTGAGCAGGCAGCGGATACTCGAGGCTGCGGTACGGTTTGTGGACCGGGAGGGGTTGGAGGCTCTCTCGATGCGGAAGCTCGGGAGTGAGCTTGGCGTCGAGGCGATGTCGCTCTACAACCACGTTCCGAACAAGGACGCATTGCTTGATGGGATGGTCGAGGTCTTGCTTGGTGAGTTGGAGGTGCCGCCTGAGGACGAGGGCTGGGAGAGAAGGGTCAGGGAGGCTTACCGGGCTTTCCGGCGGCTAGCGCACGAACATCCCAACGTCTTTCCCTTGCTCGTCGTCCGTCCGCCGGACACCATGGACGGCATCTGGCTGGTCGAGGAGTTCCTCAAGACGCTAAGGGAGGCGGGCTTCGACCCCCAGACGGCATTGTACGCCTTCCGCGCGCTCTCCAGCTACGCTTCCGGCTACGCGATAGCCGAGATCCGCGGTTTTGCGATGGAACCCGCCGGCGCCCGTGCCGGCGCCGGCACGCTCTCTGAAGACGATTTCCCGCACATCCACGAGCTCGACGCACCTCTGCGCGATGTGGATCACGACGCGGAGTTTGAGTTCGGCCTCGACCTCATCCTTGCCGGCCTCAAGGAGAGGCTCTGATAACGCTCACCGGATATACAGGAGCGTGTTGGTGAGACATTTCGCAAGCCGCCGCCCCTTCGCCTTCTCCGTGCTTGTCACGGTGGCTGCGTTCGGGCTAGAACTCGCGAGCAGGGCCGTTTTTCCGAGGGCGCCGGTAGGCAACATCGAGAAGCTGCCGCAAGATGCTTTCGAGCCGCCCGTGGGTCTGGGCCTGATCCTCTCCGACATGAGGAGCCCCGATACCCTGTTCTGGGCGCTGGCGACGGTGCTCGCCCTCGGCCTGCTCGTGTGGACCGGCTGGTTGCGTGAGGCCGGCTTCAACCGGATGTCACAGTGGAGGAACCTGCGTCTACTCCTTTTCCCGCTACTTGTCTGTGCGCTGACCCTCTCCGGAGGACTCTTCGGATCGGGGCCAGCGTCGCTGGCCTCGGCATTCCTCACCACGCTCATCGCCGCCTTCGGCGAGGAGATAGTCTTCCGCGGCCTGTTGTGGCGTGCGCTCGCGCCGGCGGGTCCAGTACGGGCTGTGATCCTGACTTCCTTGCTCTCTGGCCTGCTCGTCCTCGGCATGACCGCAACGGAGGGTCCGTGGCCCGAAGCTGTCCGCCTTACGGCGCTGACCTTCTGCGGCGGCTTCACCTACGGCGCGCTACGCTGGCGCACCACCTCCATCTGGCCCGTGATCCTGGTCCACACCGCCTTCGCCTTCGCCGTGAGCATTGCGACGCTGGGCACCTTCACCTACCCCCTCATGATGCTCCTCAGCACCCTCGGCTTCGTAGCCTACGGGCTCTACCTCCTCCGCAACCCCCAAGTCAGGGCGGACGGAGGCCTGACGAAGCCTGCGCCCTCGCGCGTGAGGTGATGTGCACCCGTCCTACGAAGCTACCTCTTGAAGCTGCTTCTCGAGGTCTTTGATCTCATCGCGGAGTTTGGCGGCGTACTCGAATTTGAGCTCTTCTGCGGCTTCGAGCATCTCGGCTTCGAGGTCGGCTATGAGGGTGCGTAGCTCGTCGGGGTCGCGTGGGGCCTCTCGGCCGCTCTTCTTGCCCGCTTTGTAGAGACCTTTGGCCTCAGCGGCGATGAGGATGTCGGAGACGCCCTTGGTTATGGTACGCGGCTCGATGCCGTGTTGCTCATTGTAGGCGTTCTGGATCTCACGCCTGCGCCCTGTCTCGCCTATGGCTACGCGCATCGCGTCCGTCTCCTTGTCAGCGTACATGATGACCCGCCCGTTGACGTTGCGGGCGGCGCGGCCAATGGTCTGGATCAGTGCTCGCTCACCGCGCAAGAAGCCTTCCTTGTCCGCGTCGAGGATGGCGACGAGTGTTACCTCGGGGAGATCGAGGCCCTCGCGGAGGAGGTTGATGCCGACGAGCACGTTGAATTCGCCGTTGCGCAGCGAGCGAAGAATCTCCACGCGCTGAATCGCATCTA
>DATDKO010000505.1:0-4209 GCA_036519935.1 Rubrobacter sp.
TCGCAGGCCACGTCCAATCACCGCTCTTTCTCGCCCACATCCGCGCCTCCACCGGAACGGCCGTCCAGCAGACCAACTGCCACCCCTTCCGTCACGGCCGCTGGCTTTGGGTCCACAACGGTCTCGTGCGCGACTTCCCCCGCCTGAAACGGGACCTCGCGCTGGCCGTAGAAGAGTCGCTGTACGCCTCTATCGAGGGATCGACTGACTCTGAGCTGCTGTTCTACCTAGCGCTCACGTTCGGCCTGGAAGATGATCCTCCGGGAGCGGTCGAGCGGATGGTCGGCTTTGTGGAAGAGGTGGGACATCGTCATGGCACGCAGCTCCCGATCCAGACGACCATAGGGACGACAGACGGTAACACTGTCTGGGCGTTCAGGTACTCGAGCGAACGCGATTGGCGCACGCTCTACTACTCCAGCGACGTGAGAGCGCTGCGGGAGCTGTACCCGGATCGTCCGCGCCTCCGCGAGGTAACGGACGAGGCGCGGATCATCGTCTCCGAGCCACTCGGCGACCTCCCTGGGGTGTGGAACGAGGTGCCTGAATCTAGCTACGGCGTCGTACGAGAGGGCCAGGACGAACTGCGCCCCTTCCGGCCCCGCTGAAAGGAGCACGCTACGCCCTTCGGGCTCCGCTTGTCAGGGGATGCCGCAGGCCACATGGGTCTCGGTCACGCTGGTACGCTCCCTCGCTGAAGGCGGGCAACTTGATGAGGCCCAGACGGTGCTGGAGAGAGCCCTCTCCGCGCGCCGAGATGTCCTCGGATACCACGGTCTCCGCGGCCGAGGAGCGGCGAGGATTGGGTGTCGGCGCGCCTCAAGATTTCCGCCTACATCTTCTGCGGCCGCGAGGCGGTCGGTCACTCTGCGCCATACCCGTCTCGATCTCCAATCGTCGGCGCATCAAGAAAGCAGTCCTCCCGTAACGCTTGCCGTAGCGATCAAGCGTCGGGTATGCCGCACAATGGATCTGTTCGCGTCGGCGCTCTAAGGCTGACGGGCCACGCCCGCCGGGTTGCTGCGTCCCGACGGCCGATATGTTGGGACAGCCGGCCAGGGCTTTGCGCCATGGTCCGACAACGTTCAGGCCTCCTGATTCGTCCCTGCAGAGGCGTCCTCATCAGCCAGTCGGCTATGGCTCCTGCTGTAGCCGAAGTAGATCACGAGCCCTATCACCATCCAGACGAAGAACCGGACCCAGGTGCCGGCGGTCAGGAAGCCCATAAGCAAGAAGCACGCGATCGCGGAGAGGATGGGCACCACGGGGTAGCCAGGCACCTTGAACGCCCGCGGGAGGTCTGGCCGCGTCCTCCGGAGAACAATGACCCCGATGGAGACAAGCACGAAGGCAGCGAGAGTCCCGATGTTTACCAGCTCAGCGAGCGCCGTCAGCGGGAGCCAGAACGCGAGGAGAGCCGCGACGGCGCCGGTTATGATCGTGATCCGGTGCGGGGTTCGGAAGCGGGTATGGACCCGCGAGAACCACCGCGGGAGCAGGTTGTCCCGGCTCATGGCGAAGGCCACCCGGCTCTGCCCGAGCACCAGGATCATCACCACCACCGTGAGCCCGATAAGTATCGCAAGCGAGACGACCAACTGAGCGGCCGGGAAGGGCGTCACTTCGAGGGCCGTGGCCGCGGGAGCCGCGGTAGCCAGTGTGTCGTAGGGCACGAGTCCCGTAAAGACTATGGATGCCAGGATATAGAGAACCGTGCATATTGCCAGGGAAGCGAGGATCCCGATGGGCACATCCCTCTGGGGGTTGCGGGTCTCCTCGGCGGTGGTGGCCACGATGTCGAAGCCGATGTAGGCGAAGAAGACCAGCGCCGCCGCTGTGAAGATGCCGGTGATGCCGAATGTGGTGTCTATCCCCAAGAGACTAGGCAGTACGAACGATTGAAGTGTGGCCTCCGCCGCTGCGGGTGGCTGCTTCGGCGGCGGGATAAAGGGCGTGAGGTTCGAGGCCTTTATGAAGAATATCCCGAAGCCTATGACGAACAGCGTAACGAGGATCTTGATCCCGGTGATCACCTGGTTGAACTGGGAGCTCAGTCTTATCCCTATGACCAGGATGGTCGTCACGAGCGCGACCACGATCAGCGCCACAAAGTCGTGGGAGAAGCCCGCCGTCGCAGCGTAGAGCCCCGGCGGCAGCTTGATCCCGAGGATTTCAAGCACGCTGACGAAGTATCCTGACCATCCCTTCGCCACCGTCGCGGCGCCCAGTGTGAACTCCAAGATGAGGTCCCACCCGATAAGCCAGGCGACGATCTCTCCCAGCGCGGCGTATGAGAAGGTGTAGGCGCTGCCGGCCACAGGCACGGTCGAGGCGAACTCCGCGTAGCACAGGGCCGCCAGGGCGCAGACTATGCCACCGACCACGTACGAGAGGGCCACCGCGGGTCCTGAGTAGAGAGCGGCCGCCTCCCCGGTGAGGACGAAGAGCCCCGTGCCGATGATCACCCCGATGCCGAAGAGGGTCAGATCCAGCCACCCGAGCGCCTTCCTGAGTTGAAATTCCGGCTCCTCGGTATCACGGATGGATTGCTCGACGGATTTCGTTCGCATGATCCCCATGTCCCGCCCCTTTCAGGTCCCGTACACAATCCTTACACCCACGATACGGGACATTCTACAAGTTTCTACTTTCTTGTGCTGTACAGCGCAACTTGCACAGAGTCCATGCGGGCGATGGATGTATTATGCAAAGAAAATCCTATGGACGCCCACCCGGGACCCGGGTCGTTTCGTTGTTTCGGGGTGTCCGACGAGGGTGAGGCCGTGCCTTCCTTCAGCGGTCCGTCGTTTCTCGGGCGACTTCGGGGCTGTCGTCGGCCTTGGCGATGGCGCGGAAGGCTGCCCGCTGCTCCGGGGTGCCCAGGACGCCGACCGCGTCGCCGGCTTCGAGCGCCAGGTCAGCCCCTGGGTTCGGGATCACCTCGTCTCCCCGCACTACGGCCAGGATGGACGCCCCGGTCTCGCTTCTCACGCCAAGATCTCCTATGGTGTGACCCAGAAGGTCGCTCCCAGCGTGACCCTCGGTCTCCTCTTTCCCGGGGACTTGTACCTCGGGCAGCCTTACCCACTCTATCTCGATCGCCTGGGAAGCTTGCCGCAGCCTCGCTAGAGGCCCGTCGCCACCTTCATTTGCTGTCCCCTCCCCTGAGATGGGGGCGTACAGCTCGCGCCGTACGCCGTCAGCGAAGTTATGGGCCTCTTCTGCCGCGACCCCGAAGCGCGCGAGGGCCTGGCGCGCCAACTCCAGACCGGCCTCGAGCTCCGGTTGCACTGCCTCGTAGACACCGAGGCGGCCGAGGTCTTCCAGCTGCCCGGCGCTCTCAGCCCGGACCAGGAGATCGGCTTCGGGGGCCAGGCCCCTCACCCGTTCTACGGCGAGTCTTGTCGCAAGGGCGTCGGGGATGGTCAGCACGACGAGGCGCGCCCCACCGATCCCGGCGGCCTCCAGAACGGGTACGGCCGCAGCGTCACCGTAAACCGTAGGGAAGCCCGCCGCCTTCGCCTGGTCGGCGCGGCCTGGATTGGCCTCCACAACCACGAATGGCTTATCTAGCCTATCCAGCAGCCTGGCGACGAAGGACCCAACCCGACCGTACCCGGCAACGACGGCGTGGTCCCTGAGCCCTCCTGCTGGCAAGTTGAAGGTTTGCAGGAGCTCTCTGGGAAACCGCCTCCGGTACCGACCGTAGAGAACCGGCGCGAGCCGCGCGGCCAGAGGGGTGAGGGCCATAGTGATAGCCGCGGTGGCTAGCACGAGCGAGTAGGTCTCCTGGGAAATGGCGTCCGCGCTGATGCCCTCCCTGGCGAGTAAGAACGAGAACTCCCCGACCTGAAAGAGTCCCAATCCTACTGCGAAGGGGACTATGTTGCCGTAGCCGAAGACCCTGGTTAGACCGCCGAAGATCAGGCCCTTCACAACGAGGACAAGCACCACGACGAGCGCGATGGTCTCGAACCTCGCCCAGAGGAATGAAGGGTCGATCAGGAGCCCCACGGAGACGAAGAAGATCATGGCGAATACATCGCGCAACGGCTCGACCTCGGCAAGAGCCTGATGGCTGTAGTCCGATTGGGAGAGGACCATCCCTGCTATGAACGCCCCGAAGGCGAAGGAAAGACCTACGAGATAAGTCACGTACCCGACACCGACGCCTATGGCAACCACGGAGACCAGGAAAAGCTCGCGCGA
>DATDKO010000506.1:0-2024 GCA_036519935.1 Rubrobacter sp.
CTCGTGCTCATGATCTCGGGCTTCGCCTTCAAGCTATCGGCGGCGCCCTTCCATTTCTGGACCCCCGACGCCTACCAGGGAGCGCCGACGAGCGCGGCAGCCTTCCTCTCGGTAGGCCCCAAGGCCGCTACCTTCGCGATCCTCCTGCGGATTCTCCTCGAAGGCATGCCGGAGGCTGCGGCGACCTGGACCGCCGTGATGGCGTTCCTGGCGATCATTACCATGTTCGTTGGCAACCTGGCCGCGCTCAGGCAGCGCAACGTCAGGCGGATGCTCGCGTACAGCTCGGTAGCCCACTCCGGGTACATCCTGGCTGCCTTCGCAGCGCTCCAGGGGGGCGGGGTCGCGTTAGCCGTGCAGGCAGTCCTTATCTACACGGCCGCCTACGCCGTTATGAACATGGGTGCCTTCCTCGTCATTGATCTCGTCGGCGAGGATACCAAGAGCTACAACGGGCTCGTCAGGACCAACCCGGGCGTGGCGGCGAGCATGGCCCTGTTCATGGCCGCGCTCGTGGGCATACCTCCGCTCTCGGGGTTCTTCGGAAAGCTCTGGATCATCATCGCGGGTGCCCAGTCGGGCTCGGTCCTCGTCTACATCGTCGTGGGCGCGCTAGTCGTCAACACCGTCCTGTCCGTCCCTTACTACTTCGGCATTATCAGGAACATGTTCTTCGAGGAGCCCACAACAGACACGGCGAGGGCGAAAGGAAGCGGCGCCGTAAGGTTCTGCGTCTACGTGCTGGCCATCCTAACCACCCTGTTCGGCCTGCTCATCATCCCTCTCTCCGCGCTGGTCGGAGCCTCGGGCCTGGCGTGAGGAAAAGAGCACCGTACAAAGATCGCCCACTTCGTATTGGTCTGAGATCCGTGCCTGGTGTAAGCTAGGCCTCTATGCAAGCAGTCGTACTCGTTGGTGGGCAGGGGACCAGGCTACGGCCTGTAACCTACGACATTCCAAAGTCGCTGGTGCCGCTCCGCAACCGTCCCTTCATGGGGTACATGCTGGACTTTCTGCGCGGCGCCGGCCTCGATGGTGCGGTGCTCTCTCTGGGTTACCTGCCAGACCCGATCCAGGCTTACCTCTGCGACAAGCAGGATCTCGTTGGTTTCTCCGTAGATTACGCCGTCGAGGACCACGCCCTCGGGACTGCCGGGGGGATCAAGAACGCCGAAAAGTACCTCGAGGGCGGCACGCTGGTCGTCGTCAACGGCGACGTGCTCACTGGTATGGACCTCTCCAGGGCGATACAGGCGCACAAAGCCTCGGATGCCCTGGCCACCATAGTTCTGACGAGCGTAGAGGATCCCACGGCGTACGGCCTCGTCGAAGTCGACCACGAGATGCTGGTGCACCGCTTTATCGAGAAGCCGGCAGCCGACGAGGTGACGACGAACCTGGTGAACGCCGGCGTCTACGTGCTCGAGCCCGAGGTCCTCGCCATGATCCCGGCCGGCCGTGAGGTCTCTATCGAGCGTGAGATCTTCCCCGAGCTCCAGGAGAGTGGCAGGCTCAGGGCCAACATCACAAGCTCTTACTGGCGGGATATAGGGACGCCGCGCAGCTACCTGGCAGCCTCCCACGATGTCCTCTCCGGCGCCGTCGGCGCGCGTGAGGGTTTCGAGTACCTTGACGTCGACCCCTCGGTCGAGTGCGGCAAGAACGTCAGGCTCTTGCCTCCGGTCTCCATAGCCGAGGGGTGCAGGATCTCGAACCTCGCCACCATAGGCGGGCGTTCCTCGCTCGGAAAGGGCTGCGTGGTGGGGGAGGGGGCCGTGGTCGAGGGGAGCATACTCCTTGACGGCGCCGAGGTAGAGGCCGGCGCTGTAGTGCGGGGTTCTGTCATAGGTCCGCGCGCCAGGGTCGGCAACAACTCCATCGTGCGCGGCCTCTCCGTGCTCGGCGCCGGATGCGTGGTCGGTGAGGGAAACGTCCTCGACCAGGGCATCCGTGTGAACCCCGGCGTCGTCGTCTCGCCCCGCAGCTTGAGCTTTTAGCCTCCCTTACCGACTACCAAGAGGCAC
>DATDKO010000507.1:0-5899 GCA_036519935.1 Rubrobacter sp.
TACCGGGAGCGCGATCCCGAAGGCGAAGGCCTAGTCTATATCCGCCATCCCTGGGAGTCGGGCATGGATAACTCCCCGATGTGGGACTCGATCATGGAACGCCTCCAGCTGCTCCCCGAACAGATCCCGAAATACCGACGCGCCGACACACACTTTGTTACCGCCGGGGATAGGCCCCTGGACGCTGCCTACGACCGCTTCGCCTACCTGGTGAAGTTCTTCGCCGATCGCGACTACGACGAAGCGAAGATAAGGGAGGGCTGCCCCTTCTTGGTGCAGGATGTGCTCTTCAACGCGCTGCTGTGCCGGGCGGACCAAGACCTGGCGCAGATCGCGCGCGTGCTGGGCGAGGATCCGACACCATTAGAAAAACGCACACGCAAGACGGCTCGCGCGATGAACGAGAAGCTCTGGGACGAGCAGCATGGCATCTATTTGGACTTCGACCTCACCACGGGTCGTCCCCTCCACGTCTACGTCGCGCCGAACTTCGTGCCCCTTTACGCGGCCATACCCGACGAAGTGCGGGCTAGTCGAATGGTTGACGCCCTGCAGAACCCGGGCTTCGGCCTTTCGGACGAACGCCTCACTCCCGTGCCGAGCTACGACCGGTACGGCTTCGCCTTCTTCCCGACCCGCTACTGGCGGGGACCAGTCTGGGTCAACATCGACTGGTTGCTCATGCGAGGCCTAGAACGCTACGGCTACAAAGAGCAAGCCCAGCGCCTACGAGAGACCATCGTTTCATTGTGCAGAGACCAGGGCTTCTACGAGTACTACGACCCCACGACCGGCTTGGGTCATGGATCCGACCTGTTCTCCTGGACGGCCGCCATCTGCTTGGACGTAGTGCTTGAAGACCGAACTTCTGAGAATTCCCCTTCCACGCACTCCGGTGAATAAGGGCAAGAGGAAGGACTAGCGATTGCCGAGTGCTCAGTGTGACTTATAATGAATTGGTACGGCTCAGGGAAAGAGGTACGCAGCATGGAAGGACAACGTCACGGGCGCTACTTCGCCCAAGAGCTCCCGCTCGAGCCAGGAGCAAACCAGAGGGAACAGATACAAGATGCCCTTGAGGCTGGAGAAAGACAGGAATGGGACCTTCTTGGGGTTTCCGATGCACTGGCTGATGAGGGTGTGATCCTCTTCTGGGACACCTCGAGACCTGGCTTTGGTAGGACTTCCAGAGAATAGCCTCACAACGGGACGGTCAAGGGGCAGACGTGAGAGAGGTCCTGCCTCCAGAACCCGAAGCCCGAGCCTTCGCTGGCTAAGGTCGAAGCCAACCGGCGCCTCGAGGCTTGCGTTTCGGTTGCCGATCTACCTCTACCGCCTCAACCTGGGTTGGGTGCTCGGTCATAGGTTTCTTCTACTCATCCACAGGGGACGTAGGAGCGGCCTGCTCCGGGAAACGGTGTTAGAGGTACTCCTCCACGACCCGGCCACCAGGCAGAGCGTCGTGCTCTCCGCTTGGGGAAAGAACGCTGACTGGTACCGCAACGTAGTAGCAACCCCCGCGCTAGAGGTTCGAACTGGCGGCCAACGGTACGTACCGGAGCAGCGGTTTCTGGCTCAGGAAGAGAACCACGCCGTCATCTCGGACTATGGGCGCCGCCACCCGCTAGCTTTCCGAGTCTTCGCTAGGGCATTGGGCTATCCACTAGACGGGACAGAAGCTGCACGCCGAGAGGTCGCATGTTCCTTACGCTTGGTGGCCTTCCGCCCTAGGCACCTAGAGAGCTAGAGTACGGGCGAAGTTCGCAGAATTCCCCTTCCACGCACTCGGGTGAATAAGGGCAAGGGGAAGGACCGTGAATTACACTTTCCCGTGCTGTCACAGTGGGATCTATTTGGAAGGAAAGCCTTCGAAAGCAGGATTACCCGCCGCGCCACACTAGGCGTTCGGGCCAGCTCTCCGGTATCGGCGGAAAGGCTCCGAAGAAGCCCGTGATGCGCTGGAGGCGGCCGTCGGCTGCCAGCTCGACAAAGTCCATGCCCTCCAATAGTAGATGCTCCTGTGGATCTACCATCACCCAGGAGAAGCGAAACACCCCGTGGTGCTGGTCTATCCCGCTGCTGATTGGGATCCTCGCCCCGGCTCCGGCCCCACCGTAGGCCTCCCCGCTCAAGGAGCGCCCTATATGGCTCGCTATTTCTTCCTTGCTCCGTGCCTCATACGCCGGATCGGTATAGGAGGCATCGTCCGCCACGCTCATATCTAACAGCTCGCGTCGGACCGCCTCGTCGGGGGTGCTCCAGGCCTCGATGTAGGCAAGCACTACCTCGTCCAAGCTCCGCTGATCGACGCTCATTCGTTTACCTACCCTTCTCATAAAGAGGCAGGATTGCTCATCCCCGCCACGTTATACAACGCCATCACTGTAGCAAGCATGGGGTACTAGGCGCATCGGCCAGTTGGGCTATTTTCGTATGCCAGCTGGCTTCTTCTGGGTACGCACTTGTGAGAATTCCCCTTCCACGCACTCCGGTGAATAAGGGCAGAAAGAGAAGAGGCGGGGTCCTCAGCGCAGGATCTCGCCCTTTTTATAGAGATCGTAGCCTAACGTCCCTACTCCTCTTCCGTCCCACTCCTCCACTCGGCCCCGTCTCGGTTCGCCAAGCGCTCCTAATGGGCCAACCACTTGGCCTACTGCGGGTAGCGGTAACCGTAGTAGTCGTAGACCTCTTGCTGGTAAGCGTCCTCGGGCACGCCCTTGGTGTCGAGCTCGGGTGATCCCTCCACCTTCTCGCGGCTCTCCTCTATCGTCATCCCGCCCCCGCTCGTGTCGGTGACGGCTTCCATTGGGACCATGAAGTGCTTCTCGCCTAATCCCAAAAAGCCTCCAGCACCGACGTCCAAAAAGCGCACGTCTTCGTCTTCCGTGTCGACGTAGAGATCCTTGACGGTCCCTATCTTCTCCCCATCCCGATCGTAGACGTCGGTGTCGAGCAGAGCCTTGGCGTTCGGGTCGCGGGGAAGGTCAGAGTCTCTAAGCTTGATGAGTGCCATCGCGCAAAGACCTCCTTTCCTGGCCGACGATTTGTCCGTTACGTCTCAGCTTAGCCCGCCTCCGTTAGGCATGGTTAAGCGCGTATAAACGTTCTGATAAACATCTTTAAGGTCTCGGGCTTTCGCGACCAACTTCTGAGAACGCCGTCAATGCGAAGTTCGCAGAACGCCCATTCCACGAGATTCGTGAATAGAGGGATAATGTAGCGCGTGGCATACCGAATATTGATCGCGTCGCTGGTGCTGTGTCTCTTGCTTGTCGGCGGCCTGTTGGTGTTGGAGAGGACGGGTCTCATAGAGATAGATGAAAAGGCTATCCAGCCGGAGGTCGTCAGCTGTCAGATCGGCCATAACGACATGAAGGTACGCGTCCAGGGCAACAGGGACTACTATCGTGGAGAGGTTGCCCCGAGGCACGAGTTCTGGCTCCCGCCGTTCGGCGGGTGCGCCGTCTACTACTGGGACAGGCCCAAAGGGGGATAGCGCATAGCCCCGATCCTCTAGGGTCGGGATCCTTCAACAGCAGTAAGTCCCGGTCCTAGTGAGCGTCGGTTTCTTGAGTCTGTTGCATGCACAGTTGGAAGGCGAGGCGGGCGAAGGCTTCCTCTGTGGGGTCATCGCGAAGTCTCGCCCTCTTTTCTTCGGCGATCCAGCTAGCGGCTTCCACCCATGCTTCGCTTTTTGGGGTCCATTCGAAGGCGTTTCGATATTCCTCCATCACCCCATTCTAGCGCAAGCCGCCTAGCGCCCGGTCCTATAGGCCAGGCGACGCTGCTATGAGGGGGAGGCCCTTCGAAGGGTATTATCTGTTTCTTACGTACTGTGGTAGCGAACTTCGTAGAACTCCGTTTGGGCGAAGTTCGCAGAATTCTACTTCCACGCACTCCGGTGAGCAAGGACCGAAGGGAAATCATCGCGCTTTCATCGGCCCGTGCTTCAATAATGGCTGATATGAGCGCTACCAGGAGCGTCAGGGTCATGCTAGTGGAGGATCACATCTCCTTCCGCCAAGCCCTCGCCTTTTTGCTGGGGCGCGAGCCAGATCTCGAGGTTGTGGCCCAGGCTGGCTCGCTCGCCCAAGCCCGACAGATGCTCGACCGGCGTTTGGACGTAGCGGTTCTCGACCTGGGCCTACCCGATGGGGACGGGAGGGATCTGATCGATGAGCTGTGCCAGACGAATACCGGCATCTCGATTGTGGTGCTGAGCGCGACCATAGCGCCTGGGCACTTCGACGAGGTCCTGAAGGCTGGAGCCGATGCGGTGCTGCACAAGGTAGCGTCCCCCACGACCATCGTGGAGGAGGTAAGGCGCCTGGCTGGCCGATGAGCCACCCCCAAGAGAGCACGACAACCACGGGTGGCTTCCGAGAACTGCTTGCTACAGCGCGAACTTCGGAGAATTCCACTTCCACGCACTCCGGTGAATAGGGTGCGAAGAAGGACCAGGGCGCTCCCCAGGGGGTTCGAAGCGGTGCCGAGCGGGTAAGAGGGATGCGTCTTTCAAAGATCCGTCCTTAAGGGAGAAAAGCATGCCCACGACTTCGCACCTGCCAGATCAGCCGATCATGAAGTACGTTCATCCCGCCGACCGGCGACGCCCTTGGTTCGGGGCCGCGGTGGGGTTGGCTGCGCTCGTGGTCATGCTCGCCTTCGGCATCCTGGGCAGGAACTTCGGGACCCTCGAGCACCTCAAGGCGCTCAACGAGGCGGGCAGTTGGCTCACGGTGTCCCTGATCGAGGCTTCGGCCGGGATCCTGGCGCTCCTGCTGGCGGCCGTGGCCCTCGGCGAGCGGATCGAGCGGGGGGTCGAGGGGCCTCACTTCATCTCTCTGATCCGCCTTACCGCCCGCGGGGGCTTCGCCACCATTGCGCCGGCCGTCTTGTTCGACGTGCTGAAGGTCACCACCACCTCCGTGGCCCAGGAAGGCTGGGTGATCTCCGCCCTCGTCGTGGTGCAGATAGCGCTGTTGGCCGCGACGATCGGGGCTTTCGCGTTCATGTTGTCGTCGTTGTGGGCGACGCTGAGGGTAACGTTCGTGGGGGTTCCTGAGAGTGCCCCCGAGGAAACCCAAGCGGAGGAAAGCGCCGAGGTCCGCTCCTCGCTCTAGGAGCGAGCACCAGGAGCGGACCTCCAACCCCAAGCTACGCGAAGTTCGCAGAATTCCCCTTCTACGAGGTTGAGTGAATAAACGCGTTCGGTGCTTCGCCCGGCGCGTCCGGCCGCAGACGGATGTGTCACCATGGTCATCGTGAGCAGACCCGCGCACACCAGGCGAACGGAAGCGTCATCCGCGTACCTCGCACGGTGGGGTGCCGCCGCGGCTTGCCTGGGCGGCATTTCCTACGGGGCGGCGGGCTACCTGGACGCCCCCGATGCGTCGGGTTTCGTCATCGGCGGCGTCGTGCCCGTGCTGGGGGTGGCCACGCCGGCATTGTTCCTCGGGAGCCTTATGGGCCTGTACTTCTGGCCCGGGGAAGGAGGCGGCCGCCTGCGGAGGGCCGCTTTGTTGGTGGGCCTGGTCAGTACGGTGCTGGGCCTGTTCGACGGTTTGGCCTGGTGGGAACCGGATTGGTGGATCCTGCTGTTCGTCGCCTTGACGGCGGCAGGCCTAGAGATGGTTTTCGAGGAGGCGCCGCGGTTCCTGGGTATCCTGGTGCTCGCTTCAGGCACTCTCGGGTGGGTTTCCTTGCTCACCGACCCCGCCTTCTCCGGCGCCCTGGTGCCTACGCGCCCGGTCCACGTCGCGTTTGCGGCCCTGTTTTGCCTGAGTTGCGTAGCGTGGGGAGTAGCGCTTTTTCGGGAGGCCTCGCAACTTGCAAAACTTCCGAGAATACCTAACTCTCGAACTTCTTAGAACTCCGTAAAGGCGAAGTTCAGCATAGC
>DATDKO010000508.1:0-6620 GCA_036519935.1 Rubrobacter sp.
CCCGCTCCCGGGCAGGCGTGTTCCTCCAGGTCAAGGAGGTCCTCGTCGGACATCATGCCCGCAGCGTTGGCGCCGACGCCCTCGAAAACCTCCTGGATCGTCACGTCGCGCCCCTTGAAGCGGCCTGGGGCTATCGTGCCGGAGTAGACGATGGCGCCGGGCACGCCGAGCCTCGCGTGGGCCATGGCGGCTGCGGGGATAGTCTTGTCGCAGCCGACGATCGTTACCATGGCGTCGAACATGTGACCGCGCCCGACAAGCTCTATGGAGTCGGCGATCACCTCCCTGCTTACGAGGGATGTCTTCATCCCTTGCGTTCCCATGGTTATGCCGTCCGAGATGGAGATAGTGTTGAGCTCCATCGGCGTACCGCCGGCCTCCCTGACTCCCTGTTTCACCTTCTCCGCCAGATGACGGTGGTTGTAGTTGCAAGGCATCGTCTCGATCCAGGAGTGGGCCACGCCCACTATGGGCTTGCTCAGGTCCTCGTCGGAGTAACCCATGCCTTTGAGGTAGGAACGGGCGGGAGCACGGTCGCGGCCTTCGAGTATAGTGCGGCTCCTTCGCCTGGTGTTTGTAGTCTCCATAATTCTCTCCTCCTGGATCACATGACGGCTCCCCGAGTATAAAGAGCGGGGAAGAGCCGTGCCAGCGTGTTAGCACACTACGCCCTTCGGGCTTCGCTTGTCAGCACGGCGCCTTTGGCGCCTTGTCAGCACGCTTCGGACCTAAAGGCCCTCCCTTTCAGCATGTCAGCTTGTGGTTTGTGCTTCCAGCCGAATATCGGTGGATTCCCTCTTGGCGTTCTCGCTGGTCGGCGGGGGCGACATTCCTCCTGATCGTAAACGCCTTCTGGCTGCGGCGGTAGAATCAAGGGTAGTGAGATCCAGGACGAGGAGTGGAAATGGAGACAGGCGAGCGAACCAGGCGGGTAGTAAGCCCGGGGACAAGTATCGGCCACGTTCACCTGAAGGTGGCGAACATCGAGCGGGCCCTTGGCTTCTACAGGGACGTTCTCGGATTCGAGGTGACCCAGTGGTACGGAGACGACGCAGTCTTCCTCTCCGCGGGCGGATACCACCACCACATCGGCCTGAACACCTGGATGAGCCGCAACGCCGACCCGGCTCCGCCTCATTCTGCAGGGCTCTTCCACCTCGCCGTCCTCTACCCCGAGCGACATGACCTCGCCCTTGCTCTCAAGTGGCTCCTGGAATCCGACTACCCCATCGACGGAGCCTCGGACCACGGCGTCTCCGAGGCGCTGTACCTGCAGGATCCCGACAGCAATGGCGTCGAGCTGTACCGGGACCGTCCGCGAGAGGAGTGGCCGCGTACACCCGAAGGCGGGCTCGCAATGGTCACAAAGCCCCTCGACGTTGAGGGCCTCCTCGGTGAGCTCGACCACGAAGAGACTTCCTGAGCCAACGGCCTTGATGTCCGTGTGGACATCGGACGCGGCGCGCATAGAATAGGAGCGTGGGACTCGAAGGCGTAGGAAAGTTGTTGATCGGCGGCGCGGTCGTCCTGCTCGTGCTTGGCGGACTGCTCTTCTTGCTGGGTCGTTTCGGCGTAGATCGGTTGCCCGGCGACCTGGTGTTCAGGCGCGGCGACTTCACCCTATATTTCCCGATAGGGCTCATGATCCTTCTCTCCGTCGTCGTCACCATCGTCCTGAACATCCTCTTCCGCCGCTAGGGTGCTCTCTTCCGAGCTCGACTACGAGCTTCCCGAAGATCTCATCGCCCAGAGCCCGGCCGACCCACGCGACGCTTCGCGCCTCATGGTCGTAGACGTCCGGCGCGGAACGATAGCCCACCACACGTTCCGGGACCTGCCACGTTTCCTGATGCCCGGCGACGCGCTCGTCCTGAACGAGACGAAGGTGATGCCGGCCCGGCTCGAGGCCAAAAAGCCGACTGGCGGTGAGGTGGAGTTGCTCTTTCTCCGGGATCTTGGGCCGGATCGCGGCGGTGCGTGGGAGGTCCTGGCCAGGCCGAGCAAACGCCTCAGGCCAGGACTAGTGCTCCTGGCCGGGGGGGATCGGCTGGAGATCGTCGAGAGCCTCGGCGATGGGCACTGGGCCGTCTCTGCCCCTGACGTTCGGGGCCTGCTGGAGCGTAGCGGCAGGATGCCGTTGCCACCCTACATCCGTCCAACGCCAGAGACAGAGAGCCGCTACCAGACCGTCTACGCACGCAACGAAGGTTCCGCCGCTGCGCCAACGGCCGGCTTCCACTTTACAGAGAGGGTTCTGGAAGGCGCGGAGCGGGCAGGAGCCAGGATCGCCAGCATCACGTTGCACGTGGGGGTAGGGACGTTCATGCCCGTGAGGACCGAGAGGCTCGAGGAACACAGGATGCACGCCGAATGCTACAGCGTGCCTCGGGAAGCGGCGCGGATTGTGGAGGGTTCCAGCCGCGTCGTCGCGGCTGGCACTACCGTCGCCCGTACGCTCGAGACGTGGGCCACGACCGGCGAGGCGGAAGGGAAGTCGGAGCTCTTCGTCTATCCCGGCTACCGCTGGCGGTCCGTAGACAAGTTGCTGACGAACTTCCACCTGCCACGCTCCACGCTCCTGGCGATGGTGATGAGCTTCGGGGGCGAGAATCTGGTCAGAGAGGCGTACACGACCGCAGTAAGTGAGCACTACCGTTTCTACTCTTTCGGGGACGCGATGCTCCTTCTCGACGGCGGACGGCAGCGGTAAGCGCCCCCGTCTCCATAGAGGTGGTCGCCTGTGATGGCGAGGCGCGCGCGGGGGTCTTGAGTACGCCGCGCGGGCAGGTGGAGACGCCAGCCTTCATGCCTGTAGGGACGAAGGGAACCGTCAAGGGACTCACACCTGGAGACCTGCGGGAGGTCGGGGCCAGTATCGTGCTCGGGAACACCTATCATCTCTACCTGAGACCCGGGGCGGACCTCATCAAAGAGGCTGGTGGGCTTCACATCTTTATGGGATGGCAAGGTCCTATCCTCACAGATTCGGGCGGCTACCAGGTCTTCTCGCTGGCCCAGACGCGGCGCATCTCTGAAGAGGGGGTGGAGTTCGCGTCCGTGTACGACGGCTCGCCGCACGTGTTCACCCCTGAGTTGACGACGAGGGTTCAGGAGGACCTCGGGTCAGACGTGGCGATGGTCCTCGACGAGTGTCCGCCGGCAAATGCGGGCCGCGAATACCACGAGGAGTCGCTGCGGCGAACCGGGCGATGGGCGCGGAGGTGCAAGGAGGCGCACGGGAGGCGAGATCAGGCCCTCTTCGGGATCGTGCAGGGTGGGCTTTACCCCGACCTGAGGGAAGAGAGCCTCGGGCTGACGGTCGAGATCGGGTTCGACGGCTACGCTGTGGGGGGTCTCTCGGTAGGTGAGTCCAGGGAGGAGATGCTGAAGACCTTGGCGCTAACTGCGCCCAGGCTGCCCGCCGAGAAGCCAAGGTACTTTATGGGGATCGGGGACCCTGTTGGCATCTTGAAGGTCATAGCGCTCGGGGTAGATATGTTCGACTGCGTGCTGCCGACGCGCCTGGCCCGTCACGGCGCGGCCCTGACCCAGGATGGCCGCATCAACCTCAAGAACGCGAGGTACCGCACGGACTTCGGTCCGCTCGACTCTGGGTGCGCCTGCGAAGCGTGCGCAGGTTACAGCAGGGCCTACCTGGCTCATCTCGTAAGGGAGAACGAGCTTCTCGGCCACAGGCTCGTGACGTTGCACAATGTCCGCTTTAGCGTAGATCTTTGCCTGAGGGCGCGGCGTGAGATAGAGGCGGGCCGCTTCGAGGAATGGTCGCGGGCCTGGATCTCTCGCTACGAAGGTTCTGACCGCGCAGGGCAGATGAGCTAGAATGATTCTCCGATCTTATGAGTAGTCGTCGAAACAACCTGATCGTGCTGGCCCTAGTGGTCGTCCTCCTCGGGGTAGCCGCCTACTTCATCTTTATCGCTGAGCCTGTGACGGAGTCGACCCAACTCGGCCTCGACCTCCAGGGCGGCGTCAGCGCGCAGCTGAAGGGCTCCCAGACAGGCGGGGGCAAGGTGACCCGCGAGGAGATGGAGCAGTCGGCCGATCTTATCCGGCAGCGCATAGACCGCCTTGGCGTGACCGAGCCCGACGTCAGGGTGCAGTCGGAGAACCAGATCGTGGTCCAGATCCCTGGCGTGAAGAAACCTGAAGAGGTGATCCGCATTATCGGCAGTACGGCCCAGCTCGGCTTCTACCAGGTCCTCGCCTCTGACCCCTCGCTGACGGAGCCTCCCCAGGTCGTCGCCGCTGGCGAGGTAGACGCAACAGAAGAAGACATCAGGAAGAACCTCAAGGACGACGATGCCTATGTGGAGGGTAAGACGAAGATCCTGTTCAGCGAGACACCTTCTCTGCAGGGCGACGGCATCGAAGTCATTGGCTATATCGTCCACAAGAACCCCGACCTGACGGGCGATGCGCTCAAGCAAAACGGGGCCAACGTGGAGTTCGACCAGACCACAGGGAAGCGCATCGTGAGCCTGGAGCTCACCGGGGAAGGCGGAAGGCAGATGGCAGACCTTACGCAGAAGATGGTGAACGACTCGCTCTCCAGCGGGGAGCCTGCGCGGCTCGCCATCGCGCTCGACCAGGACATCCAGAGCGCGCCGACCGTGCAGGAACCACTGGGCCGGAACATATCTATCTCCAATGACTCGCTACCTGATGGTCTTCCCGAGGACGAGGCCAAGCAGCTGGAGACCGTGCTCAACACGGGGGCGCTTCCCGTCAACATGCACGTGATCTCTGAGACTACAGTAGGTCCGACCCTAGGCTTTAGTTCCCTGAAGAGCGGGCTTCTGGCATCGCTCGTCGGGTTCGGGCTCGTGCTTCTCCTGCTGCTCGTAATCTACAGGGCGCTCGGCGTCGTCGCCGATGTCGCTCTGCTCATCTACGCGTTTCTGTTATGGGGTCTGATCGTGATCATCCCTATCACGGTGACGCTGCCGGGGATCGCCGGCATCGTGCTCTCCATCGGGGTCGCCGCCGATGCCAACGTGGTCATCTTCGAACGCATCAAAGAGGAGATAAGGCGTGGCAAGACGCCGCGGAGCGCCATCCAGGCAGGCTACGACAAGGGCTACAGGGCGATTCTGGACGGCAACATAACGACCCTCATTACGGCTTTCATCCTGTTCGCTCTCTCCAGCGGATCGGTCAGGGGCTTCGCCGTGCTGCTCGCCATCGGGGTCGTACTCTCGATGTTCACGGCCATCGTGATCACACGCGCCCTCCTCGGGTTGCTCTCTGACCGCGGCATCCACCTCTCGCCGGCCCTGATGGGGGTCTCCAAGGCAAGTATCTCAACGACGCAACAGGCAAGGGTGAGGTAGGCGTGTTCGAGAATGTAGACTTCGTCGGCGGCTGGAAGCTGTATTTCTCACTCTCGGCCATCTTGCTGCTTGCGGGAGCCGTCGCCATAGCGCTAGGCGGCCTCAACTTCGGGATAGACTTCCAGGGCGGGGCGCAGTTCACCGTTACCAACGCCGAGCGCCAGCTCAGCGACGAGCAGGTGCGCGCCGCGCTGCCAGAGGACCTTGCAGGGGAATCCGTCGTCACGACCCTGGGGCAGAACGGCTACGAGGTGCGGACTCCGGTCATAAGCTCTCAGCAGGAGCAGAGCCAGATACGCGACTCCCTGAGCCAGGCATTCGGGGGGGAGGTGAGCGTCACGACCGTGAGCCCTGCGTTCGGCCAGCAGCTCAGAAACCAGGCCCTGCAGGCCGTGGTGGCCGCGCTGATCATAATCGTGGCCTTTATCAGCTTTCGCTTCGAGTTCGCCTTCGCCCTCGCTGCGATGGCCGCGCTCGTTCACGACATACTGATGACGGTAGGTTTCTACGCCGTCGTAGGCAGGGAGGTCAGCCTGGTCACCGTCGTCGCCGTCCTGACGGTGCTCGGGTACTCGATCTACGACACCATAATCATCTTCGACAGGATCAGGGAGAACGCCCCCACCGTCGGCTACAACAGGCGTCGCTTCGACGAGATGATAAACCGCTCCATCCGTCAGGTCGTGAGGCGTTCGATCTACACCTCCATCTTCACCCTGATCCCGATAACGGCGCTCTTGATCTTCGGGGAAGCCACCCTGAGCGACTTCGCCTTCGCCCTTCTTGTCGGCATCGTCGCAGGGACCTACAGCTCCATCTTCATCGCCTCACCGGTCCTTTCGCTCTACAAGGCCTGGCGCGCAGGGAAGCTCCAGGCCGCACGCTCCACGTAGCGCCGCACCCATGTGGCCACGCAGCTTGCGCCTTGGTTATCATGTAGGTGGTGTACCCGACGATCTGGAGGTAGCTATGCGCGGAACGGTTGGCGAGAGGTTGGAGCGTTTGATCCTGTTGCAGATAGGTGCCGCTGCTGCGACGCGGGACAAGGTGCAGGAGATCGTGGACTCCCTCGTCGAGCAGGGTCGCGTCGAGCGCGAAGAGGGCCGCACCATGGTCAACGACGTGATGAACCGCGCCCGCGAGCGCTCGACCGGGGCGCGTTCGCTGGTCGACGCTTCGGTGCAGCAGGGTCTCAGGAGGGGCGGGCTTCCGACCAGGGAGGACTACGAGGACCTACTCTTCCGCATCGAGCAGCTAGAGCACAGGGTG
>DATDKO010000509.1:0-26609 GCA_036519935.1 Rubrobacter sp.
TGGAGAAATCGTTTCAGCGCTCTGGGATAACCCACGTCCTCGCCATCTCTGGCCAGCACGTCGTGATACTGGCTGCCGTGATCTACTTCGCCATCCGCATCTTCGCTATACCTCCCACGATTCGCGCAGGCGTTACGATCGGCCTGATCTGGCTCTACATCCTCATCGCCGGCGCCCCTCCATCAGCCATCAGAGCCGGGGTCATGGCAACCTTCGTGCTCGCCGCGCCGCTCCTCGGACGCCAGGTGTCACCCCTGCACTTCATGACCACTATGTTGGCCCTGGTGCTAGCGTACAACCCACAACTCATCTACAGCACGGGCTTCCAGCTCTCCGTGGCCGCCGTCTTCGGGATACTTCTCCTCACCAAACCCCTGAAATCTCTCGTAGAGCGCACCTTGCTCAGGCCACTGAAGAGCCCGCTGGCGCAACTGTCGAATCTCATCTCGGTCTCCCTGGCGGCCCAGCTAGCGACATCTCCCATCGTCGCCGCTACCTTCGAGCAGGTCTCCATCGTTGGGGTGTTCACGAACCTCATTGCCGTGCCGCTATCTGGGCCGATCCTGATCCTCGGTCTCCTCGGCTCTCTCGCCGGAAACCTCTACCCCTTGCTCGCCTACCCTGTAAACGCCTGCAACGGCTTTCTGGTCACGATCCTGATACAGACCGCTCAGGGCGCCTCTTCGCTCCCCTTCGCGTCGGTAACGACGCCAGGCGTAACGCTGCTCCTGGTCGGCCTGTTCTACGCAGGATGTATCCCCCCGATAGTCGCAGGACGCGTCTTCTCAAGCGACCACAGGTCCCTGTGGGCCGCACTCCTTCTAGTGTGGTTCGTGCTCTGGCTGGTACTCGTCGCCGCTGGTCGGATCTGACAAGCTGAAGGCGCCCGATAGAGTGCGTGCTGAAGTGCTGACGCGCTCCGATTGTAATATCCTGGCAAAACCAACTGGACCAAGAGAGGACAACATGAGAAGCAAACTGGCGATGGGCGGCCTGATCCTGGGCGCAGTTTGGGGAGCTTACAGGCGGCTACGCAGACCCATCTCGCTCCAAGGCAGCTACGCGCACGCCCCGACCAAGATCCTCATCATCGGCGGCGGATTTGGAGGCCTCTCTGTGGCGAGGGGGTTGGCGCAAGCGCTCCGCGGGATCGAAGATGTGGGGGTCGCCCTGGTGGATCGCATGAATTACACCACCTTCTGGCCGATGGTACCTTCGGTCATCCCGAGTAACGCGGACGTGCCCCATGTGGCCCACTCCCTCAGACGCATACTGAAGCCTTTGGGGGTAGAGTTCTTTCAGGATGAGGTGGCGGGCGTAGACTTCGATGCTCGCCGGGTGAAGACGGCTGGGCGCGATTACCCTTATGACTACCTTGTCTTGGCTCCGGGCAGCCGCACGACCTACTTCGGCACCCCAGGCGCAGAAGAGAACGCCATGGATGTCAAGGGTCTGCGAGACGCCCTGCGGGTACGCAACCACGTGATAGATCGCTTCGAAGAGGCCGAGCACCTCGACGACCAGGCTACTGACGACCTGCTCACCTTCGTCGTCGTCGGCGGAGGTCCCACCGGGGTCGAGGCCGCGGCCGACATGCACGACCTGATGTTCGATGTGCTCGAGGATGACTATCCCCACGTCGACTTCGACCGTGTGCGCGTCGTGCTGGTGAACGCCGGCGACCAGATCCTCAAAGGTCTCGATTCCTCGCTGGTAAACGCCGCATCGCGCAGGCTCGCCTCTCAGCGAATAGAGATCATCAACGAGGCCAAGGTCGAAGAGGTCAGGTCTGATGCCGTGGTGATCTCAGACGGTCGCACAATACCGACGCGCACCACCATTTGGGCCGCCGGGATCGAGCCCCCTCCACTGGTAGGTGACCTGGACGTGCAAAAAGACCATCGCGGAAGGATCCTCATCGACCAGTACCTGCGGGTGAAGGGCAGGCCCGGAGTCTATGCCGTGGGCGATTGCACCAGCATACAGCACGACGGACCACCGGTCCCAGCCCTCGCCCAGGCCGCAGAACAGGAGGGCAAGAGGGCAGCGTCGAACGTTGTAGCAGAGATCAAGAACCAGGCACCCGTCGCCTTCCGTTACCGCTCCGTAGGCCAGCTGGTGGATCTCGGGGAGGGTAGCGCCCTCGTCGACATCCTGGGAGTTAAGCTCGGCGGTCTGCTCGGGGTGTTCATTTGGAAGGGGGTTTACCTGTACGAGCTGGGCTACGACCTCAACCGCGCACACGTACTCGCCGACTGGACCATCGATCTCTTCAGCCGCCCGGACACCTCCAAACTCTTCGAAGACAGCAGGCAGCCGAATCCTGACATCTGATACCTGTAGCCTGAAACTAGCCCATTTGAGGGATGCGACGCCCCATTGCGGGTGTGTATGCTGTCCTTGGGCGACCCGACCGAGATACAGATGCGTGGCGAGACGAATATAGAGCACAGGTCATAAGGAGATCGTGTTGACGCCCTTGCTCTACCGTCTGGGTCATTTTTGCGCCCGCCACCCCGTGTGGGTCCTTTCTGTCTGGCTTGTGGTCGCACTCGCCATAGTAGTTGTGGCCAGGAGCGTCGGCCAGGAGATGAACGACGATCTCTCGCTGCCTGGTACCGACAGCCAGGCGGCCAGCGACCTGCTTGGCGACAAGTTCCCTGATCAGGCCAACGGTGCGGTCCCGATCGCTTTCCGGGCTCCGGCCGGTGCAAAGCTCTCCGATACCAAATACAAGAAGCCCATAGAACAGGTCACAAAAGCCTATGGCAAGGACCCTGCGGTCACCCATGCCGTCGGTCCATTCAGCGAGCAGGGTGCTGACCAACTCAACAAGGAACATACGATCGGCTACATCTCCCTCAACTTGAAAGACAGCCCCTCGGAGCTCAGCATCGAGGAGGCACAGCGGATCATCAAACTCGACCGCCCACTCGAGAAAGCCGGCCTGAGCCCGGCGGCCGGTGGTTATCTTGGGCAGAAGGTATCCAAGCCATCGACCCACGTCTCCGAGGTCGTCGGCCTGACGGCTGCCGTGTTCATCTTGCTCTTTACTTTTGGCACCGTTATCGCGATGGGGATACCCATCCTCACCGCGATCTTGGGCCTGTCCGCAGGCTTGGGGATCATCGCCTTGATCAGCCACACCGCGGAGGTTCCGACGTCAGCGCCGACCCTGGCGACCATGATCGGACTGGGTGTTGGCATCGATTACGCTCTGTTCATAGTCACCCGCCACCGTAGCCAGCTCGCGCAAGGCATGGAGCTGCGCGAGTCGGTCGCCCGGGCCACCGCTACCGCCGGGGGTGCCGGAGTCTTTGCCGGAGGGACGGTGATCATCGCACTGCTCTCCCTCGCCGCAGCCGGGATACCGCTCGTGACGACGCTAGGCTACACAGCGGCGATCGTGGTGGTCGTCGCGGCGTCGGCGGCGACCACCCTTCTGCCCGCGATACTCGGCCTGATCGGGCTCTCTATCAACCGCCTGCGCCTGCCTGGCATGCGGCTACACCACGACCAGAGACCCCACGGTTGGGCCCGCTGGGCCGCCTATGTTGGCTCCCATCCCTGGCCAGCCCTGATAGTAGGGCTCTTTGTGCTGCTTGTCCTCGCCGCTCCCGTACGATCCCTCCACCTCGGCCAGACCGACAACGGATCGTTGCCCAAAGGCACTCAGTCGCGCCAGTCCTACGAAATAATGAGTGAAGGGTTCGGACCAGGCTCTAACGATCCTATGCTCGTCGCCGCGAGCCTCCACAAGCCGGCCCACAACAACCAGGCCGACCTCGACAAGCTTCGCAACCAGCAGCAGAAGGCCACGCAGCAGGAGATCTCCAAACAGCAGGCCAAGGCAGAGAAGAAGATTCAGAAGCAAGCCAAGGAAGCCCAGGAGCAAACAAAACAGAAGATCCAGGAGGAAGCCAAACAGCAACAAGAAAAAGCAACGCAGAAGATCCAGGAGGAGGCCAAACAGCAGCAGGAGCAAGCAGAACACAAGATCCGGGAACAGGCCGTTCAGGCCAAGCAACAGGCAGGGCCTCGGGAACAGGAGGCCATCGATAAGCTGGCCCAGCAAGAGATAGACAAGCAGGACAAGGCTATCGAGCAGAAGGCTCAACAGGAGATAAGGGAGCAGAATGAGTCGATCCAGCAGCAGGCCAAACAGAAGGAGGCCCAGGAGGATAAGGCCATTGAGAAGAAGGTGAAAGGGGAGGTCGAGCAGAAGGAGAAGAGTCCAGGGCAGGAGGACAGGGAGATGTTCCTTGAGTCCAAAGCCTCTGGCCCGCGGCTCACCGCCTTGCGCACGGACCTTCAGAAGACCAAGGGCGTGGACAAGGTCACCCTGCCGTTGGTCAACAACAAGGGCGACGCCGCCGTCTACACCGTGACAGCGACCACAGCGCCTTCCTCGCGCGCGACCGAGGACCTCGTAAATACCCTGCGGAACGACGTCATTCCCAAGGCGACCAAGGGCGAGCAGATGGGCGCGGACGTCGGTGGAACGACCGCAAGCTACATCGACCTGGCGAGCGAGATCTCGAGCAAGCTGCCCCTGGTGGTAGGGATCGTGCTCGTACTCTCGTTCTTCTTGCTCCTGCTCGCCTTCCGCTCGCTGCTGGTACCGCTCTAGGCGGTGGTGATGAATGTGTTCTCCATTCTCGCTGCCTTCGGCGTCGTCACCTACGCCTTCGACCATGTCTCGACCATGTCTGGACCGCGCGTCTGATCGGTCTCGAAGGCCCCATCCCTATAGTCTCCTTTGTGCCTTTGATGATGTTCGCTATCCTCTTCGGCCTCTCCATGGACTACGAGGTCTTCCTGATGACCCACGTCCGCGAGCAATGGAAAGAGACCAACGATCCACATGAGGCCGTCGTCCACGGCCTCGCCTCGACGGCGCGTGTGATCACCTCGGCGGCGATGATCATGGTCTCCGTCTTCCTCGCCTTCGTGATAAACGGTGATCCCACCGTCAAACAATTTGGTCTCGGCATGGCCGTAGTGGTCGCTGTCGATGCGACCATCGTGCGCTGTGTACTCGTACCTGCGATCATGTCTCTGCTCGGGTCCTCGGGCTGGTGGTTGCCGAAATGGATGGAGCATGCAACCCCAAAATTCTCGATCGAAGGCAACGAGTGGTTCGCCGAGCACGAAGCCCCGGCGGAGCAGGCCAACGCGTTACAAGAAAAACCTGAGGGGCACTAGGAGCCCGACCGCGCCGACTGACCGACACCTCAGATCGTGGTACTCGCGGGTACTGCTAGCGTTTAGAATACGTCTATGACGGTTTACCTGCTCTTGGGAGATGATGAAGAGAGGAAGTCCCGCGGCGTCGAGAAGCTGCGTGCCGGAAGGACGGTCGAGGCTTATGACGCCTCTGCCATAGGCCCTGAAACCCTCGTCTCGGCCTGCAACTCCTTCTCCCTTTTCGGGGAGGGACCATTCGTCGTCTTGAAGGACCTCGACGCCTGGAATGCGGCCCAGAAAGCGGTGATCGTCGACTACCTCGAGGACCTTTCGCCCGGATCTGACCTGATCCTTATCGGCAAGAAGCTCGGCGCCCGTGAGAGGTTGCTCACGGCGGTCAAGAACTCGGGAGAGGTCCATACCTTCGAGCAACCGACCGGCAAAGCCCTCGTCAGGTGGGTGGTGGGTCACGCGAAGAAGCTGGGCCTGGATCTCCCCGAAGACGTCGCCGAAGACCTCACCAATCGCTGCTCGGGCGACAAGATGCGCCTGCTACAGGAGACAGAGAAGCTGGTGCTCTATGTGGGTGATGGCACCGCGACCCACGACGATGTAGCCGCTCTGTGCCCGCCCGATGTCCAGTCCAACATCTTCGCCTTCGTCGACTCCTTGGCCGCCGGGAAACGGGATAAGGCACTGAGGTTGCTGGAAGACCTGATCGCCACCGGCGAGCCTCCGCTACGTCTCACGTTCATGATCCGTCGCCAGTTCCAGCTCGTAGCCCGTGCTCGCGCCCTTATCGAACGCGGCATCCCTCGGAAGGAAATTGCGAGCCTGCTCAAGGTGCCGCCGTTTGTGGCGCGCAAGCTCGAGGAGCAGGGACGCGAGCTCGACGAGGAGGACCTCGAACGCGCCCTGGCCCAGGTCCAGGACCTCGAGAGCGGCCTCAAAGGCGGGAGCGACCTCTCCGACGAACTCCAGGTCGAGTTGACAGTGCTCGGGCTGTGCGAGGCGTCAGCATGACCCACCAAGCTATAGCCATCGTCAGGCTCGTCGAACTGCACGCCGCGCAATACCGTGAGTATACTGAAAGCATCTGATGCGCGATTGCGCGGCGGATAACGTTCGCTCCGGCGCTTGATCAAAGCCCGAAGCAGAGAGCAGAGCGACGAAGGACGTGGACGGGCTGCTGTCAGAAGGCGCCGCCACGCGCAACCGGTTCCTCTATTCGGTCAGGGACGATGCAGCGGGCGCCGAAGTCGGCACCCTATGGTTCGCGCTCAGCACCTCCAGGAGCGATCTACTGGATTACGTATCACTGTTGATGCGCATCAATCCTGAAGCTAATGCAGCCGCATTGCAAGCACGCCCATCGCTTCGTCATAATGCTCAGCTCAGACCCCCTCCTGGCTACCCTCAGGAGCCCTTCGCCAATCCTCGAGCCTCGAGGGGCCGGCCTCGTGTGAGAAGTGCACGCGGTGGAGCGCCTCCCAAAGGTGCGGGTGGTGCACCCTCATGCGCTCCAAAACGGAGTGCAACTCGTGGTCGCCCTCGGGCTCTGAGAGCCTCTTCAACGCCTCCTCTTTGGCCGGGTAGTCACCTTCGCCCATGGTCTTCTCCCTTCATTGACCATCGTCCGTAAGTGTTCATTAGGCTGCGGGCCATCTCCATCGCAGAGCCTAGTCTGCGAGGAACACACCAATCAGGATCGCCATGGCAGCGACCAGGAGCGCTATGGCCAGGTAAGCCAATCCCCTGGACCGTTCCGTGCTACCGCTTGCGGTCAGGGCTCCGAACGCGGCGAAGCCGAACCAGGCCACGGCATTCAGCGTATCGCGATCGATGACCGCAGCGATAGCCCCGACGAGCCACAGCGCCGTGGCTATCCACATGAAGAGCCTGAAGCGTTGACTGCCTGTTCCTCTACTTCTGCCCATCTTCTAACCCTTCGGGTACCTGGCTGGGACACAGTAAGTATTTCATCTTCTGCGCTCTCCCGCTATTCGCCAGGACGCCTGGAAGAGAGGTGCTCCACACGGTCGCCACCGGGCCGTGATCGATGGCATCATGCTGATTATGATGCGACAGCCAGGCGTCGCTTCTTTGTCATGAAGAGGCAAGCTGCATCGGGTAGCCGACAGGACTTACCATCCCACCGAATCTTCAGCCTGCCTCCGTCGCCTCTGGTTTCCTCACCGCGAGCATCTGATCCCCCAGGGAACGACCTCGTCCAGGCTAGGTATGGAGCTTTAGTCGCCCCGGTTGGCCGCGAGTGCCCTGTCGAGGCGGCTGACTTTGCGGGCAGCCCTGTTCGGATGGATTATGCCTTTGCCCGCGGCTTTGTTGTACTCCCTCTGGGACTCGTCCCGGATGCGGCGGGCCTCCCTTTCGTCCCCCGACTCGACGGCCCTGTAGAAGCTCTTGGAGAGGTTGCGAAGGCGGGTCCTGACGCCCTTGTTGTGGGCGCCGCGCTTGACGCTCTGCTTGTCGCGTTTGGATGGTGCGGGCACGCTGGCTCCTCAGATCTGATACTTGTCCGACCGGAAGAATGTAACACAAGTAGAGCAAAGGAACAATCATGGTAGAATCTCCCGGTGAAAAACATCGAGCGTATCCGCAATTTCTGCATAATTGCGCACATAGACCACGGCAAGAGCACCCTCGCAGACAGGCTACTCGACATAACAAAGGCCGTTCCCGAACGCGAGCGGATGGACCAGATCCTCGACACCATGGACCTGGAGCGCGAACGTGGCATCACGATCAAGGCCCAGGCCGTGCGTGTCCTCTACAACAGGGAAGACGGTGCATACAACCTGAACCTGATCGACACGCCTGGCCATGTCGACTTCGCCTACGAGGTCTCGCGCGCCATAGCGGCCTGTGAAGGCGCGCTCCTCATCGTCGACGCGAGCCAGGGCATACAGGCCCAGACCCTCGCGAATCTCTATCTGGCGATGGAGCACGACCTCGAGATCATACCCGTGCTCAATAAGATAGACCTCCCAATAGCCGATGTACCATCCGTCACGGAAGAGATCGTGGAGCTGCTCGGCGTGGAAGAGGAGGAGATCATCAAGATCTCCGCCAAGACCGGCGAGAACGTAACGGAGGTGCTCGACGCGATCGTGGACCGCGTCCCTGCGCCGCATACCGAACACGATGAGACGCGGGCCCTCATCTTCGACTCCCTCTACGACCCTTACCGCGGCGTCATCTCACTGGCGCGTCTGTTCGACGGTGAGTTGAAGAAGGGCGACAGGGTCAGGGCGATGGGGAGCGAAGAGCACTTCGAGCTTCTGGAGGTCGGTTGCTACTCACCGAAACCCACGGCTCTCCCCGTACTAGGAACGGGCGAGGTAGGATATGTGATCGCAGGTCTCAAAGACATCGAAGCCCTGCGTGTAGGCGATACGGTCACGCGGGTGCAAAAGCCTGCCTCTGAACCGCTGCCAGGCTACGCGAAGGCGTTGCCCACTGTCTTCTCTGGCCTATATCCTACGGAGGGTGACGACTTCGAACGTCTCAGGGAGGCCCTCTCCAAGCTGCAGCTAAACGATGCTTCGCTCTTCTTCGAGCCCGAGAACTCCAGGATGGGTTTCGGGTTCAGGTGCGGTTTTCTAGGGTTGTTGCACATGGAGATCATCCAGGAGCGACTCGAGCGCGAGTTCGACCTAGATCTCATTGCCTCCTCTCCGAGTGTGAAGTACGAGGTAGTTGTCGAAGGCGACATCGTCGAGGTCACCAATCCGAGCGAGCTACCAGAGATCTTCGAGGAGATCAGGGAGCCCATAGTGCGGGCGACCGTGATCTGCCCCAAAGAGTACGTAGGGGCCGTGATGGGACTCTGCCACGAGAGACGCGGAGTCTCCGTCGGGATGGAGTACATCTCGACCCGCAGGGTGCAGCTCACCTACGACTTGCCGCTGGCCGAGATCATCACGGATTTCTTCGATGCCATGAAGAGTCGCACAAAGGGCTACGCCTCCTACGACTACGAGCCGCTTGGCTACGAGCCTTCCGACCTGGTGAAGGTCGAGGTCCTTGTCTCTGGTGACACCGTGGACGCACTCTCGATCATCGTCCACCGCGATAAGGCCTACCAGCGCGGCCGCGCACTCGTCGAGAAGCTCAAAGAGCTGATCCCACGCCAGCAGTTCGAGGTGCCAGTGCAGGCCACGATGGGCAAGCGCGTGATCGCACGCGAGACCGTGCGCGCTTACCGCAAAGACGTTACTGCCAAATGCTACGGCGGTGACATAACCCGCAAACGCAAGCTGCTCGAGCAACAGAAAAAGGGCAAGCGCCGTATGAAGCAGGTGGGGAGCGTGGAGATACCGCAGGAGGCCTTCCTCGCCGCGCTGCGTATTTGACAGCATGGCAGCAAGGACTCGCGCACGCGATTGCTGAAATGCTGCCACGTCGCCTGGAACAGGCGACGTGCTGACTTGCTGATTTGGGACAACCAGCACCCATGTTAAAATCACCAGCGATATGACGCACCTCGAGCTTTCAGAGAGGCAACGCGAGCTACTGCTCAAGACTCTGGAGATATACATCTCCACGGGCGCCCCTGTCGGTAGCCATGCCCTGTCCGAGGAGTTGGATGCGAGCAGTTCCACGATCCGCGCGGAGCTGGCCCACCTCGAGTCTCTGGGCTTGCTAGACCATCCGCACACGTCGGCCGGAAGGGTCCCTACGGACAGTGGCTACCGCTACTACGTCGACGCCCTGATGGAAGCGAACTCGAGAGACGACACGGCGTTTGCAGCCCTCGAAGGTTACGGCAACGTGGACGAGCTGCTGCGTGGCGTCTCGGAGGGTATGAGCGAGGTGACCCGCCTTCTGGCCGTGGTTGCCGGGCCGACCGTCCTCGGCGAGTCGCTCGCCCGTGTCGACTATCTGCCTCTTGGCGAAGGCAGGCTCCTGCTCGTTGTATCGATGGAGAGCGGCGCCTCTTCGAGCGCCGCGATCACACTCCCTATCCCCGTCGATGACGAGGAACTTCGCGGCATCTTCGCAGCCCTCAACTCCTGGCTTGGAGGTCGCCCTCTCGGCACCGACCTGGAGCTCGGGCTCGCGGCCCGCACGGCGCTCTCGGACCACGACCCGATGACTGTGGGTGCCGTCCTGGAGGCCGTAGGCGCGCTGGGAAGGGCGACGGAGCGCGGGGTCTTCATCCAGGGCGCCTCGGCCCTCCTCAGTCGCCTGGACGACCTCGACCCTGGTAGCCTCTCGGCCGTGATCGAGGTCTTCGAACGCCGCCGCTGGTTGCTGCGCCTGATGGGCGACGCCCTCCGTCGCTCAGTTTCGAGCAGCGGGGTCGTCGTCTCCATCGGCACGGAGAGCGGCTTTTTGAACCTGACGGGCACGAGCCTCGTAGCCTCGGCCTACAGCCGCCGCGAGCGGCCATACGGGGTTGTCAGCCTGATCGGCCCCAAGCGGATGGACTACGACGCCGCCATAATGACGGTGCGCTCGGCCGCGCAGGCCCTGACCAACTGTCTGGACGCCAGGTTCTAGTTGGCAACCAAGCGCGATTACTACGAGATTCTGGGCGTGTCCAAGGGAGCGTCGGACGCGGAGATCAAGAAATCTTACCGCCGCCTCGCCCGCTCTCACCACCCCGACGCGAACCCAGGCGACCACGAAGCCGAAGAACGCTTCAAGGAGCTCACCGAGGCCTACGAAGTCCTCTCCAACCCGGAAGCCAGACGGGCCTACGATACATACGGCCACCAGGTACCGCGCGGCGCAGGAGCGGCAGGCTACCCCGGTGGGGGGGACCCGTTCGGAGGCTTCCAGGACATCTTCGAGGCTTTCTTCGGCGACCGCTCTTTCGGCGGCTCTTTCTTCGGTACCTCCACCGCGCAGGGCCCGAGTCGTGGTAGTGACGCTGAGGTCGAAGTGGAAGTCTCTCTACACGAGGCCGCGTTCGGGGCTGACCGTGAAGTCAACGTTCAGGTGGTCAGGAACTGTGGTGTCTGCGACGGTGTCGGGGGGACGGAGTGGCACATCTGTCCTACCTGCAACGGCGCCGGCTCTGTAAGGACGGTGCGCGAGAGCATCCTCGGGCAAATGGTTACGACGCAGGCGTGTTCGACTTGTGGCGGACGTGGCCGCGTCATCGATGTAGTGTGCGACAACTGTCGTGGCAGCGGGAGGATCTCCGAGGTACAGACCAGGCGGCTTCGGGTGCCTGAGGGTATCGAGAGCGGCATGAGGCTCAGAGTCTCGGGCGGCGGACACGCGGGAGATCCAGGCGCGCCTCCAGGGGACCTCTACGTGAGGATCAACGTTAAAGAGGACCAGGAGCTCATGCGAGACGGGGAGGACCTGATCCACCGCATGAGGATCAGCTTCGTCGATGCGGCGCTCGGGGCCGAGGTGGATGTACCAACGCTGGAAGGGCCGAAACAGGTTAGGGTGGATCCCGGCACCCAGCCGGGTGCGACGCTGACGCTCAGGGGCGATGGGATGCCGCGGTTGCGGCGGCGTGGGCGCGGGGACCTCAAGGTCGTCGTCGACGTCATGGTACCGACGCGTCTTACGGCGGAGCAGCGGGATTTGCTCGAGAGGTTCGAGGCTACCAGCGGCGAAGAGACTTACAACGGTGGGGGAGGCTCCTTCTTTGACCGTCTCAGAGGAGTCTTCCGGTAGGAGGCTTCGTTACGCGCACACCCATAACCCGAATCTTCGTCGACTCCGTACTGGAGCCGGGCGCGGTGCTGGAGCTGCCAGAGGACGAAGCCAACCACGTTCGCAATGTTCTTCGTGGCAGGAACGGCGACACCCTCGAGGTAGTAGACGGTGTAGGAAAGCTCTTCGCTGCCAGGTTGCATAGTGGGAGAGAGGCTGCCGTCGCAGAGGAGTTGGCGGTGCACGATGGGGCCGGCGTCGAGATCTCACTCTATCAGGCGGTGCCTAAGGGTGGAAGGATGGACCTCGTTGTCGAGAAGGCTACGGAGGTAGGCGTCACGCGAATAGTGCCGCTCCTGGCCGAGCGTGGTGTCGTGAACCCGCGCCAGGGGAAGATCGGGCGCTGGCGGCGGGTGGCCGAGGCGGCGGCGCGCCAGGCGCTGAGGCTCAGCGTGCCCGAAGTGGCCGAACCCGTGCGATTCGAGAACGCCGCCTCAGAGGTGGGAGAGACCGGTGTCCTCCTCCACAATGCTCCCGACCTCCAGCCCGTGGAGGCCGTCGTCGGGGCTCCCGTCAGCCTCTTTGTAGGCCCGGAGGGTGGATGGAGCGAAGGCGAGTTGCTGCTAGCCGAGGAGGCTGGCATCACTTTCGGCGGGTTGGGACCGTACAGGCTCCGCAGTGAGACCGCCGGTATCATCGCGGTGGCGCGTACGCTGGCCGCGTTGGAGAGCAGGGTCCAACGTTAGAGGAGGTGGCCGTGAGCGAGGCCGACTGCATATTCTGTAGAATAGTGCGAGGGGAGTTAGATGCAGAGGTGGTTCACGACGAGGACGATGTGCTGGCTTTCGAAGACATAAATAGCAAGGCACCCGTCCACGTTCTCGTCATCCCCAGGCAGCACGTTGCGAACCTGGAGGAGATCGGCGCGTTGCCCGACACCGTGGTCAAGCGGCTCTTCGAGGTGGCGAGCGCCATCGCCGAGAAACTCGGTGTATCAGAGAGTGGGTACGCCGTCAGGATCAACAACGGCCGCGACGCGGGGCAGGAGGTCTTCCACTTCCACCTGCACGTCATGGGCGGCAAGAGGCTGGGAATGCCGTGAGCGTAATAGACCGCATACAGAGCGATACCAAGGTCGCCATGAAGCAACGCGACAGGAGTCGCGTCGGCGCACTGCGTATGCTCGGCGCCGCGCTCAAGAACGCCGAGATAGAGGCGGGGAGGCCGCTCACCGAGCAGGAAGAGCAGACCATCCTTAGGCGCCAGCTCAAGCAGCGCGACGAGTCAGCAGAAGCGTTCCGCAAAGCCGGACGAGAGGAGCGGGCGGCATCCGAGTCGGCCGAAGCCGAGATCGTCCGCACTTACCTTCCCGAACCCCTCTCACAGGATGAGCTCGAAGCGATAGTCGATAGGGCCATCAATGAGACAGGAGCAAAAGGCATGAAAGACATGGGCACCGTCATGAACCGTGCCATGGAGCTCTCGGAAGGCCGCGCCGAAGGCCGCACCCTCTCCACGCTGGCCCGCACCAGACTACAATGAAGGCAACAGGTTCCAGGTATCGGAAAGCTGAAATGCTGACGAGCGGAGGCCGAAGGGAGGCCACACGGAAACCACAACCGGCAGCCAGGTAGAAGTCAAGCTCGTCATACCGCCAGGCATGACGCTCGAGGTCTTCGGAGACCGTGACTCCGTCCTGAGGCGGGTCGAGGAGCTCGTCGAGTGCGAGGTCGTAGTGCGGGGGAATGAGATCGTCCTGCGCGGTACCGAGGGTGCCGTGGAGAGGGCCGAGGCCGTCTTCGATGGTCTCGTCGGGCTCGCTGAGGAGGGGCACCATCCCACACCGGAGACCGGCGAGCGCCTCTACAAGATGGCCGACGGAGGCGGCGGGCGAGAGGTGCTGGGGGATGTGATCCTCACTCACCGCGGGCGCCGGGTCGCGCCGAAGACCCGCAACCAGAAGGCCTATACAGATGCTATTCGCCAGCATCAGGTTGTCTTCGGTATCGGGCCGGCGGGCACAGGCAAGACGTACCTGGCCGTGGCCCTGGCCGTCGAGGCTCTGAAAAGAGGCGAGGTGTCCAGGATCATACTGACCAGGCCTGCTGTCGAGGCCGGCGAGTCGCTCGGGTACCTGCCAGGCGACGTGATGGCCAAGGTAGATCCCTACTTCAGGCCACTCTACGACGCGCTCTACGAGATGGTCGATCCGGCGAAGTTCCAGGCGCACCTGGAGCGCGGTATAATCGAGATAGCACCCCTGGCATTCATGAGGGGCCGTACCCTAAATGACGCATTCATCATCCTGGACGAGGCCCAAAATACCACCCCCCAGCAGATGAAGATGTTCCTCACACGCCTCGGCTTCGGCTCCAAGATGGTCATCACGGGCGACATAACACAGGTGGATCTCCCAAGAGCCCGCATAAGCGGCCTGCAGGACGCTAGGAACATGCTCACCGGCGTAGAAGGCGTATCATTCGTAGGGCTGAGGCGCGACGACATCGTGCGCAGCGACCTTGTTATGCGTATAGTCGATGCCTACGAAGGGGCGGGAGAGGGCGACAGAGCCTAGGCCTCAGAGCCCGGAGCGACCATGAAAATCGGGAAGAGAAGCCTCAAGAAACCACCCGGCAGGCGTGTCGATGAACTCCACCGCTCGCCGACGCGCTTCGAACTCTTCAGGGCCTGGATCGAGAGGATCCCGAAGATCAGGCTCTACATCGGGCTTACCGCCTTGACCTGGCTCTCTTTGACCGCGCTCATAGGTATAGGACCGAGGCCCCTGATCGAACGTATCATCTCCCAGGGAATCATAGACCGGAGAGATCGGACGCGGCTCGAGTCGCTCGACCTGCTCCAGCAGTCGGACCCGTGGATGGCTCTGGTCGGGGTCGGCATCGTCGTCGCTGCCGAGATGTGGATCTCCTGGTACTTCCTGGAGCGCTTCGGGGAACGCATACTCAAGACGAACTCGGCGATAAGGCTCGTTCTGGCTGCCTCGCTCACGGTACTTTTCACCGCGCTCGCCAGGCTCTTTATCGAGCTCGATTTCGATCCCTATCTCACGCCACTCGCAGGCCTCTCCATCATCGGAACCATGCTCCTCGGGCCGAGGCTCATGTTCCTGATGGTGGTGATCACCAGCGTCAATGTAGGGATCCTTAGCGGCAATAACTTCCTCCTGACCGCGGCCCTGTTACTAGGATCTGGTTTCGCCATCTACACGACCGTGCGCGTGGACTCCCGCCAGCGGCTGCTGAAAGCCGGACTGGTAATTGCGGCGGTCATGGGCGTCGTGACGTTCGCGGTGGGTTTGATCGGGGGCGGCGACCCGCGGGAGGCCCTGTGGCTTGGCGTCCTCGGACTCGGGAACGGCCTCCTCTCGCTGATGCTGGCGATGGTGCTGATGCCTTTCCTGGAAGACGCCTTCAACATCCTCACGCCGATGAAGCTCCTTGAGCTTTCCGACCCCCGAAATCCTCTGCTCGATAAGCTTCTGCGCAACGCTCCCGGCACTTTCTCCCACTCAATGCAAGTCGGCCTGCTCGCTGAGAAGGCCGCGGAGAGGGTCGGCGCTGACGCGCTACTCGCCCAGGTCGGCGCCTACTACCACGATATCGGCAAGATGGAACATCCTGCCTACTTCGTCGAGAACCAGATCGCCCAGATCAACCCGCACGCCGCCCTCTCCCCGACACTCTCGGCCAAGGTGATCAAGCGCCACGTAAAGGACGGCCTCGAGATAGGGACCGCCTGGGGATTGCCGCAGGAGATCCTGGACATAATCGGCCAGCATCACGGATCGACCCGTATCGAATACTTCTACCGCAAAGCCCTCGAGGACGCCCCCGACGAGGAGACGGTCCGCGAGTCGGACTTCCGCTACTCTAGCGGCCTGCCACGTAGCAAGGAGGCAGGCATCATGATGCTCGCCGACTCGATAGAGGCGACCGTGAAGTCTCTGCCAAAGCCGACCCCGAAGCGTATCGACGATGTCGTCGCCGATACGATCAGGAGGAAGCTTCAGGACGGCCAGTTCGACGAGTGCCAACTCACCATGCACGACATCCATGAAGCAGGGGAGGCCATCCGCGAGGCGCTCATAGGTTTCCTCGGGCCGCGCATCGAGTACCCCGAAGACCCCGGCGATGCCCGCAACGGAAAGGCGGCGAGTAGGTCGTGAATACCATACACGGAGATACCACCTGAGGGGTGATCCACCCGTGCCCGTCGCCATTCTGGATGAGGTGGACCATGCCGAACTCGACACCGAACGAGCCACCCGGCTCTTCGCCGCTTCTTTCTCCAGCCTGGGTCTAGACCTGGCGCGAATCGGCGAGGTCTCTGTTGTACTCGTCAGCCCCGAGACGATCCGTGACCTCAACTTGAGGTTCAGAGATAGAGACGAGCCTAGCGACGTTCTCAGCTTCGAGGTAGACGGACCCTACGGGGAGATGGTAGGGGAGGTTGTGATCTGCCCCGTCTGTGCGGACCCCGAGATGGGCGTCGAAGAGCTCGTGGTGCACGGCGCGCTACACTTGGGTGGCATGGACCACGGGGAGGACTTCGGGGCTAGTGAGATGGCGAGGGTCCAGCGGGCCGTAATGGAGGAGCTGCGTGGCGAAGAAAGCTGAACGGCCAACCAAGGGCCAGCAGGGCGTAGCCCGCAGCTTCGAGCACGCCTACCGGGGTATGATCTCCGCGGTCCGGACCCAGCGCAACATGCGCTTCCACGTGGTAGTGGCCGTCGTGGTCCTCGTAGCGAGCCTGCTGGTTGGAGTCAGCAAGGTGGAGCTCGCAGTCCTTGTTCTGACCATACTCCTGGTCTTCGTGACCGAGCTGTTCAACACGGCCATGGAGTTCGTCGTCGACCTTGCCACAAGGGAGTACCATCCTCTGGCCAAGCTCGCCAAGGACGTCTCGGCGGGGGCCGTCCTGGTCTCCAGCGTCGGGGCTTTGCTCGTCGGTTATCTCGTCCTGGCGGACGATCTGGGGCCGCTCTCCCTGGCGACTCTGGAGAGCATAAGGCGCCAGCCGGCCCACCTCGCGCTCGTCACGCTCGGTGTGATTGTGCTCATCGTCCTCCTCGGCAAGGCGCTGACCCACTCCCCGAACACCTTCGCAGGCGGGATGCCTTCGGGGCACGCGGCTGTCGCCTTCGCAGGGTGGGTCGCCGCAAGCTTTATAGCCGTCGAGGGTGGTGCGGGATCCTACGCTGGCCTTGTCTCCGTGATCTCGCTCCTCATGGCCCTGCTCGTCTGCCAGAGCCGCGTCGAGAGCGGGATTCACAGCGTCTACCAGGTGATAATGGGGGCCGTGATCGGGGTCCTCGTTACGACGGCAGCCTTTCAACTCTTGTGAAGGGAGGAGCCTTGGACCTTGAGACCGTGATGGAGGCCGCACGCGCCGCCGCAAACCGGGCATACGCGCCATACAGCAACTTCCACGTTGGCGCGTCCATCCTGACAGGAGGCGGCACCATACACTCAGGCGCGAACGTCGAGAACGCCTCGTACGGGCTCTCGATCTGCGCGGAGCGCAACGCAGTTACAAAGATGGCAACTGCAGACCCTGGAGACAGGGAGATCGAACTCGTCGCCATCTTCAGCCCGAACTCGTCGCCATGCTTCCCTTGCGGGGCTTGCCGACAGGTCTTGAGGGAGTTCGGTTGCAAGGAGGTCGTCGTGGAGACCGGCCGGGAGCTACGACGCTACCCGTTCGACCAGATTCTTCCCAACTCCTTCGGCCCGGAGGACCTGTGAAAGGGACGGTAGCCCGTGGCGTCGCGAACAACGGGCTCCGTAGCGGCTTTATAACCGTAGTAGGCAGACCCAACGTCGGCAAGAGCACTCTGGTCAACAGGCTCGTCGGCCAGAAGGTCTCCATAACCTCATCCCGGCCCCAGACAACGCGTAGCCCGATCCGGGGTGTCCGCAACGGCCCCGGATACCAGGCGATCTTCGTGGATACCCCAGGCTCCCAGAAACCCCGCGACACCCTGCGAGCCAGAATGCAGGAGCAGGTCGTGGACAGCCTCTCTGAGTCGGATGTCATCCTGTTGCTCATCGACGCAGATCAGGCCTCGGAGGGACTCGGGAGCGGCGACCGCTACGTCGCCCGCCTCGTCGCCGGCTCGGGCACCCCGGTCATCGTCTCCATCAACAAGACCGACCTCCTGCGCACCCCTGAGAGTGCGTTGCCCATAGTAGAGGCGGTCTCGGGGCTCGGGGATTGGAACGAGGTGTTCCAGATCAGCGCTGCCAACGGCACCAATGTTGAGCCTCTTATGGACTCCGTTGTCGAGCTCCTGCCACACGGTCCCCGCTATTTCCCAGAGGGAACAGTGACCGACTACCCCGAGTCTCTGGTCCTCGCCGAGTATGTGCGGGAGAAGGCGCTGAACGTGCTCAGGGAAGAGGTGCCGCATGCCGTAGCCGTGGAGATCGAAGACGTAGAGATCAAACAGAACGTGACCGTCGTCTACGCCGTCATCCACGTCGAACGCGCCACGCAACGTATGATCGTTCTGGGCAAAGGCGGCAGGACGATAAAGAAGATTGGCACCGAGGCCCGCCGCGAAGTCGAGCGCCTACTCGGCACCCGTATTTACCTCGACCTGAAAGTAAAGGTTAGCCAGGGATGGAGAAGCGACAGGCAGTTTCTGGAGCGGTTGGGTTTATAATCACCCTGGTCTGTTGTGTCGAGAGAGGAGCGTGGCGTATTGGCGATGAGGGTGCGCGAGTTCGCGAAGACGGTGGACCATACTCTCTTGAAGCCCGAGGCCACGGAGCAGGAGATCGTACGCCTCTGCGAGCAGGCTTCCCACTATCATTTCGCCGCGGTGTGCATCCCGCCCTCATACGTCCCTCTTGCCGCCAGGGAGTTGCGTGGTGCTGACGTAAAGGTGGCGACGGTGATCTCCTTCCCTTTCGGGTACGAGCCCACGGCGGTGAAGATTGCGGCCGTCCGCGAGGCGGTCACCAGGGGCGCTTCGGAGCTCGACGTAGTCATGAACATCTCGAAGTTCCTCTCCGGAGAGTTCGGCTACGTCGCCGACGAGCTCGCAAGCCTCACCCAGGAAGTAAGCGCGGTAGCTATGAACAATGGGCTGAACGACGTGGTCGTCAAGGTCATTCTCGAGACCGCGTACCTCTCGGACAAGATGAAACGGCTGGCGACCCAGATCGTGGCCGCGAGCGGCGCGGATTTCGTGAAGACCTCGACGGGCTTCGCCCCTGTGGGCGCAACGCCTGAGGACGTAGCCCTGCTCAGGGAAGAGGCTCCCGAGGGCCTTGCAGTAAAGGCGTCGGGCGGCATCAGCACCCTCAGGGACGCCCTCGACATACTCAACGCAGGGGCTTCGCGGATCGGCATGAGCGCGAGCGTCGCCGTGATGGAGGAGGCCGAGGGTGGCGGTCTACAAGAGTAAGGGGATCGTGCTACGTTCGATCCGCTACTCAGAGGCGGACAGGATTCTGGACATCTACACCAGGGACGCGGGTCTGGTCTCTGCAATCGCGAAGGGCATCAGGCGTACGAAGTCCCGCTTCGGCGCCCGCCTCGAACCGCTCTCCTGCGTCGACTTCGTCGCCTACCACGGTAGGTCGCTCGACACCGTGACCCAGGCGGAGACGCTGCGCAGCTTCCACGGTGTCAGGGAGGATCTCGCCCGCTTCGAGGCCGCCGCAGGTATGGTCGGGAGCGTGCGAGCCCTCTCGGGAGGCGACGAGGCGGACCGCAGGGTCTTCAACCTGCTCTACAATGCCCTGGACACGCTGGAAGGATTCGATTCTGGTTTCGAGAACATCGAGGCGGCCCTCGGCATAAAGCTCTCAATCCTCGCCGGCTACGCGCCGCAACTTGACGTCTGCCTCGTCTGCGGGATGGACCTCGACGCGGCTTCGGAGCCGCTGCACTTCGCCCCCGACCATGGGGGTGTCCTGTGCCAGGAGTGCCGCCCTGCGACCGGCGACGCGTTCCCGCTCGCCCCGGGTACGCTAGCGAACCTGAGGACCCTGGTAGAACAACCCATCCGTCAAGCGCCCGTACAAACTGGACCGAAACAGAGCGTCCTCAGGGTAGTGCGCTCCCACGTCCTCGCCCACGCTCCCGGGAATACCCTGGTCGGCCCACGCCTCGCCGGACGCAGGGCGTGAGATCTCAAGGACCCAGTGTCAACCCTCGCCACGACCCTTCCGCATGGGCCGTAGAGCACAGCGTAGGCCGCCCCAGGCCCGAGGCTCCCGACGGTGTCCGCAACGACTTCCAGCGCGATAGGGACCGCATTATCCACGCCAAGGCATTCCGCAGGCTCATGCACAAGACCCAGGTCTTCATCTCCCCTGACGGCGACCATTTCAGGACACGCCTCACACACACCCTGGAGATGATGCAGATATCCCGTACCATAGCCCGCGCTCTCGACCTCAACGAAGACCTGACGGAGGCGATCTCCCTCGGCCACGATCTCGGCCACACCCCCTTCGGTCACACAGGGGAAGAAGCCCTCTCCCGCGCCCTCGCGGCTCACGGACGCACCTTCCGCCACAACGAACACTCCCTGCGCGTCGTCGACCATCTCGAGAACCAGGGCGACGGACTGAACCTTACCTTCGAGGTCAGAGATGGGATACGTAACCATACAGGACAGGGCTATCCATGTACCAGGGAAGGTGAGATCGTACGCGTCGCTGACAGGATCGCGTACGTCAACCACGACGTGGACGACGCGTTGCGCGCGGGGATCATCTCCAGCGATGACCTCCCGCCGAACCCTGTCTCTGTTCTCGGAGTGCAGATGAGCGCCAGGATCGATACCCTGGTAAGGGACATGATCTCTAACTCCAAAGTAAACGGTGAGATATCTCTATCGGACCCGGTCTACGGCGCCCTCATGGAGCTCAGGGCGTGGCTCTTCCGGCACGTGTACAACAACAAACTGGGCTCGAGGGAGAACCAGAAAGCGGCCCGCGTCGTTACGGACCTCTTCGAGTACTATCTGGAGCACCCGGAGGAGCGGGCGGCGAGCGATCCCGACCCTTTGGCAGAGACCATAGACTTCGTGGCGGGGATGACCGACAGGTACGCTCTTGCGACATACAGGCGTCTCTTTCTGCCCCGGGGTGAGATCTTCGCGTGATAGATCTAGCCGTGAGGAGACCGGCTTGAATCCGAGAAGAGTCAACCGGCCGGCTCCCATCAAGGCATGTGAAGCACGTGGAGGTTGACAAATGAGGCTCGACAAGCAGGTCCAGAGGTCGTTGGTACTCTGGACCACTGACTGCGCCGAGCATGTACTCCCATCCTTCGAGGAGAATTATCCGAAAGACGACCGACCTGTGACAAGGACAGACCAGGTGATCAATTCAGTATAAACCTACCTTCCCTCCAATGGAGAGTGCTACCGCCGGCGCACGAACAACAGTCCTATCCCCGCCCCGTTGATGAGCAACGCCAGCAGAGCGACCGCCGGAACGGGCACTGAGAGGCCACCGGTGTTGGGAAGCTCTTGGCCCTCGGGGATCGTGTCGCGAATCACGCGGTCCCTACGCGAGGTGGTATCGTTTGTGGTCGCTGCTCCATTAGTGCTCGCCCCGGTGGTATTACCGGTGGTCGTCCGTGTTGGCGCACCCGTGGTACCCGTCGTTCCCGTAGTGCCCGTCCCTGTCGTGGTGCCCGTAGTATCCGTTGTTCCCGTGGTGCTCGTGCCAGTGGTAGTGCCAGAAGTGGTGCCGGTGGTTCCCGTAGTCGTACCCCGTGTCCTCCCTGTGGTGGTACCCGTCGTTCCCGTAGTGCTCGTACCTGTCGTGGTGCCCGTGGTGGACGTGCCAGTGGTGGTGCCGGTAGTTCCCGTTGTCGTATCTGCGCGAGGGCCGGCGGCTCTCTCGCAGTTTCTCTCGGTCTTGTCGTCGCGGTGTATGGTCTTGACTACGTCGAAGCCGGCACCGCAATCTATAAAATCCACCCCGTCGGTGTCGCGCGCGTAGATTAGGTCGTCGCCGGCGCCGGCGAATACGTCATCGTCGCCATCGCCGGGGATGATCGTGTCGTCGCCGCCGCCACCTTTGATCGTGTCGTCGCCGCCGCGACCCTTGAGGCGGTCGTCCCCGTCGGTCCCGACGAGTGTATCGTTGCCGTCGGTGCCTGTCAGGACCTTCGCCAGCGCTTCCTGCCCGGTGAAAAGCGTTCCGACTATCAATACCATCACCGTGAGCAAGATGTATAGCCGATTCATTCGACTCCCTCCCCTAGTCTACTCGAAGCTTGTGCTGCTCGCTTTCTTTAGATTTATCTAGGGATACTGGTACTCGGTCTCTACCCCACCATGGTTGGCGGTTCCCTATGTCACAGGCGCAACAATTGCAGCTTAGGGCCCTAACGCAACCTCAGGGGTCTTCCGAGAACTCCGTATCTCCTCATGACTGGAAGTATACAAGCGGGACCGGAAACACGTGTGAGACACCCGATGGGGCTGCGGAGCAACTCAGCCCGTATTCAGCATGCCGGAGGAGACACCTGAGATAGAGAGCAGTAAGGTATTCAAGACACCTTCACGCTCCTGGGAGCTTTCCGGGAGTGCGCGGAGCCGACGCAGGAGCGCGACCTGAACGTAGGAGAGCGGGTCCACGTACGGGTTGCGAAGGCGTATGGATCTCTGTAGAACGGGACTGTCGTCGAGGAGGTTCTCGTTCTCCGTGATGAGGAGTATAGCCCGCACGCAGTCGGCGTGTTCCTCGGAGATCCTGGTCCACAGACGACATCGGGTGGTGGGGTCCGAGACCAGCGATGTGTAGTGCTCGGCTATCCGAAGGTCGCTCTTCGCCAAGGTCATCTGCATAAAGTCAACAAGCGTGCGGAAGAAGGGCCAGCCCACGTACATCTCGCGCAGGACCGCCAGTCCCTGCTCAGTGGAGGCGTAGCCACCCAGGGCGGTTCCTGCACCGTACCAGGACGGGAGTAGAAAGCGGTTCTGGGTCCAGGCGAACACCCACGGTATGGCCCTGAGGCCGTCGACCGCGGGGTTCTGCATCCGCCGCACCGGTCGGCTACCCATATTGAGCAGGGAGAGCTCCCCGATCGGAGATACCTCGGAGAAGAAGGCCAGGAAGTCTTCGTCCTCGTAGACGAGGCCGAGGTATACTTCGCGCGCCTTCGCTGAGAGCCCTTCCATGACCTCGACCCATAGGGGCTCTGGCTCCTGGGGAGTCTCGTCGGCACTCGCCTCCAGGACGGCGGCTAGCACCGTGTCGAGGTTGCGGCGAGCCAGGCCGCGCATGCTGTACTTGAAGGAGATCACCTCTCCCTGCTCGGTAATCCGGATCCTGCCCTGAAGCGTATGAGGAGGCTGGGCCATGATCGCCTGGTAGCTGGGCCCTCCTCCACGTCCCGCGCTGCCGCCCCGCCCGTGGAAGAGCCTGAGGTTCACACCGAACTTGCGCGCGACCGAGCAGAGAAGGCCTTGCGCCTTGTACAGTGTCCAGTTGCTCGTGACGTAACCGGCGTCCTTGCCTGAGTCGCTGTATCCGAGCATTATCTCCTGCAGGTCGTCGCTCCGCGTGAGCGAGGAGCGGTAGAAGGGGTCCTCTAGCAGGTGTCCGAGTACCTCGGGAGCCCGCCCGAGGTCGTCGATAGTCTCGAAGAGGGGCGTGACCCTGAGATAATTGGCGGTGCACCCGCCGCCCTCGTCGACCTCAAGCAGTCCCGCCCAGCGGGCGAGTAGTTGTACGCTCAGGACGTCGCTCGCGTTGCGCGCCATGCTTAGGATGAACGTTTCGACGGGGGTGCCAGAGTGCTCTTCCTTCGCGCGCTGGATGCGCCCGAAGGTCTCGAGAACATTGCGCGTCTCGTCCGAGATGTCTTCAGGTTGGGGAAGCCAGAGGCCAGGGTCTGCGAGGAGCCTTCTCAGGAGTGCGGCGCGCGCCGCTTCGTCCATGGCTAGGAGGTCTTCACCCGTGCCGGCCGAGACCAGATGGGCGACGGCCCTAACTACCGTGGAGCTCTCCTGGCGTACATCCAACTTCGCCAGGTGGAAGCCGAAGACCTCGGCCTGGCGGATTAGGTCCCTGAGGCCACCTTCGGCGACGCGCACTCCGCCATTCTGCAGCAGGCTATCGCGGATCGTAAACAAGTCGTCGAGGAATTCGGACACACCAGAATAAGCGGAAGGGGCGCCTGGTTGCCCGAGGGCTAGCCTCAAGCGCTCTGACATAAACAGGAGCTTGCGCCGGTAGACTTCGTTCGGGTCGACCTCCTTGTAGCGCTCGACGAGGCTGGGCATGAGCCCTTCGTCCCGCCTGACCGAGCGGCGCAAATCTTCAGAGACTGGGATCATGCCCGCCGACTGGCTCATGTGATCCGCCAGCCGCACTACGGAGGCGAGGTGGCGCTCGATTATGGTCTTGCGGTGTAGGCCTAGCGCGGTGGTTATCATCTCAGGCTCGACGAAAGGATTGCCGTCCTGATCCCCGCCGACCCAAGACCCGAATTCGAGGACTCGACCCAGCCTCGGAGTATCCTCCGGGTACTGGCGTGATAACTCGTCTTCGAATTCCCTGTACGCTTCGAGCGTTGCGCAGATCAAAGGGTTCTCGAAGAATAGTAGTGTCCGCTCTATCTCCTGGTTTACCTCTGGACGACGGACCCTGAGCTCTTCGGTCTGCCACAGAATGGTGATCTCCTCGGCCAGGTCCTCCTCCAGACGCCTTTGCTCCTTCCACGTGAGATCGGGCGACTCCATCGACTCGAGCATCTCTCCGATCCTCACGTGCTTGCGCCTGACGCTCCGCCGCATGGCTTCCGTCGGATGGGCGGTCATAACGAGGCCGACAGACATCTCTTCTAGTACACTTCGCAGTGCATCTTTCCCGAGACCTTCGCTCTTGAGGCGTGCGAGAGCGCTCGCCACCGAGGCGCGTTGGGGAGGATTGTCCGGTGCTGACTCGTATTGCCGGCGCCGCCGCACCCGATGGTAGCGCTCGGCGATGTTGACAAGTTGGAAGTACACGGAGAACGCGCGTACGATCCGCCGCAGCTCCTCCACGCTCATGGCGTCGATCCTCCGCCTGAGCTTCTCGTCCAGTTCGGGGTCGTAGTCGAAGCGCAGGCGCTTGCAAAGGAGCCTGACCTCTTCTTCGGTCTCGAAGAGGTCCTCGCCCTCCTGCTCGAGCAGGATCCGACCAAGCACGCGCCCGAGGAGGTTGATGTCCCTCCGCAGCGGCTCGTCTTTTGGCTCGAAGCCGATCCCGGGCGGAAGATCAGCGTACCCGGCACTTGGCACCCTCGTAGATCCGCCGCGGATATTCATGCCAGGTAGAGTAACATTACCCCTGGTCGACACCACACTCAACGCGAATATCTGTACACCGGTACAAGGGAGACCGGGTTTGAGGATCTCACAACGCAGCATAGAAGAGGTCAGGGAGGCGGCCGGGATCGTCGAGGTAGCCTCCGAGTTTACAGCCCTCAGGCGCCAGGGAGCCCGCTTCGCAGGCCTCTGTCCTTATCCAGACCACCAGGAGAAAACCCCTTCCTTCAGCGTCACCCCGGACCGAGGCTTCTACTACTGTTTTGGCTGCTCTCGTGGCGGGGACGCCATCAAACTCGTGATGGATCTCAAGTCTCTAGAGTTCGCCGAAGCTGTCACTTACCTCGCCGACCGCTCTGGCGTGGACCTGCAGTTCGAAGGCGGGGGAGACCCAGGCGCCGCAAGGGAACGCGCTCTCCGTCGACGTGCTATCCACAGGGCCCTCGCCGCCGCCACCGTCTACTATCATAAGTATCTCCTCAGATCCGAAACCCCAGAAGCACAACGGGCCCGCCTCTACTTGAAAGACCGCCGCATAGAGCATTCTACTATAGTAGAATTTCGTTTGGGGTACGCGCCCCCGCGGGGAGTTTCGGGGTTTGTAGCTGCGGCTGGGAGGTTGGATCTCGACAGAAGTGTCCTCGACGCAGCCGGGCTTCTGTCGCCGCGTGGTGGGGAGCGTTTTGCTGGTAGGATCACGTTCCCCATCTCGGACCGGCGGGGCAGGATCGTGGGCTTTGGGGCGAGGACACTCGGTGATGCCCAGCCCAAGTACCTCAACTCTCCCGAGACGGAGATCTTCAACAAGCGGGATCTTCTCTACGGGTTCCCGCAGGTCTCCGAGGCTATCCGTAAGGAACGCGCAGCACTCGTCGTCGAGGGCTACACGGATGTGCTTATGCTCTACCAGTCAGGTATCAAGAACGCCGTCGCCACGTTGGGCACCGCGACCACCCCCGGCCACTTGCGCACGCTTAGCGGTTACGCGGATAGGATCTATGTCCTCTTCGACCCCGACACGGCAGGGGAGAAAGCGATAGAGCGGGCGGCGACGACGGCTGCGGACCTGAAATTGGATCTCCGCGTCCTGCGCCTACCGCAAGATCCGGCGGATTGGCTCCTGGGGCATCGAGCGGAGGAGTTCTCGGAACTACTAAAGGGAGCCGTACCAATTCTGGAGTATGTGATTCGTCGCGAGGCCGAGTCAGCGCAGGGCGCGAGTGCGGCAGAGCGCGCCCAGCGACTTTCGAAAATCAAAGATCTTATTAGCCAGATTGAAGATCCCGTGTTTCGCAGGGACGCTATTCGGCTAGCGTCTGAAGCGTTCAACATAGGGCCGGAAATCCTTCAAAGATCAAGAGAACCGGTCACATTGGCCACTCCAACATCTCGGGGGCTGCCGCGATCCGGTATGGACGATCCACTCGAGGAGGCGGGACGCCACGTTCTCGGACTCATGCTCGCTCGATTCGATCTT
>DATDKO010000510.1:0-4368 GCA_036519935.1 Rubrobacter sp.
GCTCCGGATCCACCCTGGCGCAACGTATCCGAGATCCGGGATAACGTGTTTCGGTACCTTGACCCCCCTCCGACAGCTCTGTACTGGCACTTTTCGGCAACGTGGAGCTCACCTGGAGATGTGGCGACCACTCCGGCACCCAGAGGTACGCCGAAGTGAGCAGCGAGCCCCTGGAGAGGTGGAAGCGGCTCTCGCAGCAGTCCTCGAAGAAGCACCGCACGCCGCTCGGGTCGGGTGTGTATAATGCGCTGCCGTACAAACACGCTGCAAAGGATGGCATGGAACGGCTCCCGAAGTTAATCGCCAGTACCGTGGTGCGCTCCGCCTATCAAGGTGAGAACCACGGAGGTGTCTACATAATAGACCTGCACACCGAATCGGTCGAGCAGGTCATACGCTACAACGAACCATCGATAAGCTGGGAAGGACGAGGCGGTCCCAGAGGACTGCGCGGTATAGCCTTCTACGAGGACGAGGTATACCTCGCAGCCAGCGACGAGATCTTCGTATACTCCAAAGACTTCCGTCTTGTCAGGTCGATTCAAAACGAATACCTAGATCACTGCCATGAGACGTACCTGACCGACGCTACACTCTACGTAACATCCACAGGGCGCGACTCGGTGCTCGAGTACGATCTGCGTACGCGCTCGTTCGTACAGGGTTACCATGTGTGGTTTCAGGGTCCCAAGCGCCGACTCAAAGCTATGGGATTTCGCCTTCGGGGTCCCAAGCGCTGGCTCAAAGCGGTGGGACTCCGCGAGGCGGTAGCCTTATTGGAGCCGATGCCTCGGCTGCAGGCTTTCGACCCGAACTCCGACCAAGGTCCCCCTGTCAGCAGCAACACCTGCCACCTCAATAGCGTCTCTTATGAAGGTGGGCTCCTGACCGTCGCTGGGACGCGCTGCGCCCACCTTCTAACCATAAACGGTCCGAAGCTAGCCAGCTACTCTCGCATCCCCTACGGGACGCACAACGTTCGTCCTTTCGGTGAAGGCGTGCTGCTCAACGACACGAGCAGCAACCGTGTCAGCTACCTCGGACGCGACGGAGAGTCCGTCTCTTTCCCCATCAAGCAATATGATGAAGGGCAACTCCTCAACTCACACCTTCCCCAGGATCACGCCAGGCAAGCGTTTGGACGGGGTCTGTGCGTCTTGGGCGAAGGCTTGATCGCCGCAGGCTCCTCCCCCGCAACCGTCTCGGTCTACGACCTCAACAACTCCCAGACCCTCAAGACTATCAACCTGACCATGGACGTACGGAACACCATACACGGCCTGGAGGTCTGGCCTTTCTAGCAGCGCTTGCGCTGGATGGGTATGCTCTTCTGTAGGAGAGATGGATCTGGAAGACAACCTCTTGCCGAAACCGTCACCTTAGAAAGATCGGAGGACTATCGGATGAGGATCGTGGCCAACTCCATCCCCAAGAGCGGTACGAATCTTCTGGCGCGCCTGCTAACCCTGCTCGGGTTCGAGCAGACCTCCGAGATGGGCATAAGATCGCGCCTTGTAGCAGGCCCCCTCTCCCCTGCCCGGAAGCTTCTGAGGGCCCGGAGCAAGGAGAAGGTGACCATCGGGGTGGCATCCCCCCAACGGATAGATCGCCGATGGCTTGAGCGGCGTCTCTCGCGGGTGGCCGACGGCTACTTCGTAACAGCCCACTGTGTCTACAGCCGCGAACTCGCTTCCCTCTTTGCCGGAGAGCGGATGCGCGTCGTTTGCATCTTACGTGACCCGCGCGATGTGGCCGTCTCCCAGATGCACCACATCAAGCAGAGAAATGAACACTTTGCCCACGAGGCGTTCCTGAAGCTGCCCTCGGACCACGAGCGGCTGCTGCACTCGATCCGGGGCGGAGAGCTCGGGGGACGCAGGCTTCAGTCCCTCGATGAGCGCTACAGGCAGTTTCTGGGGTGGCAGGATGATGCCAACGCCATGATGGTCAAGTTCGAGGATTTGGTTGGCCCGAGGGGCGGGGGGAGCGCCGAGATCCAGAGGCACACCGTCGAGCGGGTAGCACGACACGTCGGCCTCGAGCCAGACGAGCGGATGATGCGCACGGTGGAGGAGAACATCTTCGGGGTGAGCAATACCTTCAGGAAGGGGCAGATCGGGGGCTGGCGGGAAGAGTTCTCTGAGGAGCACGCGCGGTCGGCCAGGGAGATCGCGGGCCCCCTGCTAGTTGAGCTCGGCTACGAGGCGGACCCCGAGTGGTAGGCTACGTCCCGCTGCTAGGGAACGACAAACGTGAGCGCTAGACCGACACCTCTCTTTCTTTTCTCGCTGCCCCGCTCCGGCTCCACCCTGGCGCAGCGGATCCTGGCCGCCCATGGAGGGATCGCGACGACCTCAGAACCCTGGATCTTGCTTCCCTATCTGTACACCCTCCGAGACAATGGAATCTACGCCGAATACAACCACCAGTCCCTGATCTCGGCGATCGAGGACTTCTACGAGATGCTGCCGGGCGGACGGGAGGATTACATCGCGGAGATCCGCGAGTTTGCCCTCCGCCTCTACGATAAAGCATCCCCGGACGGCACCCGCTACTTCCTGGACAAGACCCCGCGCTACCACCTGGTGTCGGACGACATCGTGACGACGTTCCCGGAAGGGAAGCACCTCTTTCTCTGGCGGAACCCCCTCGCGGTGGTGGCCTCCGTCATGGAGACCTGGGGAGACGCCAAGTGGAACCTCTACCGTTTCAAGGTAGACCTTTTCGACGGGATAGAGAACTTGGTCCGCACCTACGAACGTCACAGCAACAGGATCCACGCGATGCGCTACGAGGAGATCGTCACGAAACCTGAGGAGGCTTGGAGCGAGGTGTTCCGTTACCTGGAGATGCCCTTCGACCGCTCGGCCCTGGAGTTGTTCGGCACCATCAAGCTCGGCGGCAGAAAGGGCGATCCCTCCGGTGTAAAGAGATACGGCAGGGTGAGCAGCGAGCCCCTGGAAGGGTGGAAGCGCACCCTCGACAACCCCGTACGCAAGAGCTGGTGCCGCCGCTACCTGCACTGGATCGGTCGGGACCGGCTGGCGATTATGGGCTACGATCTGGACGATCTCGTAGCCGACCTCGACTCACTGCCAATGTCCTACCGGCGGGTCGGTTCAGATGTGGGGCGTGGTTGTTGGGGGCTTGTCCGCGACCTCTCGGAGCCCAAGATCCTCAGGCAGAAGCTACAAAAGCTCCCGGCTTGGAACCGCATCCACGTACACAAGTAGCCGGTTGGAGGTCCTAAGATGAGACCCCGGCCCCACGTCGTCTTCTGAGTTTTCTACGTGTTCGCCTCAAGGACACTGCGCAGGCAGCTCCTGACGATCAACGGCCAAAAGCTCTCGAGCCTACTCCCGCCCAAGACCATCAACCTGACGATGGATGCGCGCAACACCATCCACAGACCTCCAGGTGATGTGAGACCCTTGCACACTAGCATCTGGTAGGCGATTATATGCCGGTGATGATGGATTCAAGTTGTAAGGGGGGGCGGTGTCGGTAGCGGCGAGGGCCTCGGCGTTGGCGGCACTGGCGCTAGTGGGCGGGGTGGGCACGGTCTACGCGCCGGTACCCACCTTCACCGCCGTTGCGGTTCTCTTCGCGCTAGGTTTGTGGGCGTTCGCCGGTGGCCGCCAATCGTCTCCCGCGAAACCCAAAATCTCGCTGGAGGAGAGGATCAAGCCGCGCAGCACCCTGGTCACCAGGCTGGTGTCGGGTTATTTGCTCGTCTTTTGGATTGCGCTTATCGCCCCACTCCTCGCTTACTCTCCGCGGGGCCCATCGAGTCTCGGCGTCTCTCAGGGATCACTGAGCAACCAGGTGTTGATCTCCACCTTCGGGCTCGTCGGGACCCTGTTCTTGCCCGCTGCTATCAGGCGCTTCGATGGGGCGTTCCAGTGGCTCGCAGCCCTGTGGATTCTGTACCTGGGTTGGGCGGCGGCCAGCTTGATCTGGAGCATCTACCCTCCGCTCACCCTCCGCAACGTCATAGCTTTTATCCTGGTGTCGATCGGCTGCTTCGGCCTTGGCGGCGGTTTCTACGGCAGCCTCCCGAACGGCAGGGACCTCTTTCTGCGCCACGTCTTCTGGGCCAGCGTTCTTTCGGCCCTGGTGATCCTGTTGCCCTTGCCTTTCCGCTTTCAACAGTATGATCTGCTCGATCCGGCGCAGCGCCTGGATATAGGCGGCAACTTCTCCGCATACGTGACGCGCCCCGTAATGGCCTCCCTTCTGGTCCTCGCCGCGACCTCCATTCTGGGGGTTCGCCCGTGGCTGAAGCGCGACTGGTTCTGGGTTGCGGTCCTCGTTCTCCCCTTGCTGGCGCTGAAATCGCGGGGTCCTGTCGTGTGGGGGATGCTAGCG
>DATDKO010000511.1:0-3672 GCA_036519935.1 Rubrobacter sp.
GATCCCTCCTCGCCTGCTTCAGAAACCCGGCGTCGGTCGCTGCCCGGCTTGCAAGGTCCCTCAGTACCTTCTCGCGCAACGTTTCACCTCGAGTACTAGCACCATAGCGGTGTGAGTTTACCGTGGCACATGCCCGCCTGCGCCTCCATGTGGGCTCCACGGCCGTTGCTAACCTGCGATCTGCAGCTCTATCCCACCTTCCGCGCCTAGGCGTACGCTAAACGGCAGCGCCGTTGTCGCAATCGGCGTTCGCCGAGGTGGGGTCAGTCGCGACAACAGCCTCTCGCCCTCTCCTGCGCCTCCCCACACCCGAGATTACCAATGCGGTAGGCTCATCATCGAGTGGAGCTAGTAAGGATACATAACTACCGAAAGCCCCAGCCGCTCGGGCTGCGCTCCCGTGTCGTGCTGATAGAAGGCGACACCAAGCGGTTAGAATGGCGGATGTCATGAAGCCTTCAAGAGGAGCGAGATGACCAGCGGCTACACACCAGGGAGTATGCCCGAGAAGGATCAGCCTGGCTTCGACCAGATCCTTGGAGCACTAAGGGAGGGGCTCAATCAGAACCCACGGCTCAGAGAGATGCCAGCCGAGGAGGTGGCTAGAGAACTCGTCCAGGGCGGACACTTAGAAGGTGAGCCCCCTCCACCTCTGGTCGCGGAGGCTCTCGAAGGTCTGGAGGCCGAGGAGCAGAGTTTGCAGAACGAGGAGCTTTCCTCTGAGGATGCCAACCCCACGTGAGCAGTGCATAGGCGGTCCTCTCCTACTCGTGGGAACACATCTTCATCTAGCACCAAGAGATGTTGTGACGGTCCTTGAGTAGGTGGGCGGGTACGGCACCCTCCCCACTAGAAGGCGATAGCAATCCGCCCCCGCCGGCGCCTCCCCGCACGAGTCGAGAACAACGAGGGTAGTGCTTGCCAGATCGTGCTCAACGGAAGCTTCCTGGCCAGTGTAACGCAGCATTAGGTGCCCCAAGACTCAACTGGCGGCCAGCTTGTGCTCCGGGCAATCGGCCCTCAGGTCAGAGCCGGAGAGCGGCACGTCCAGCAGCGCGCAGTGGTGCGATGAACTCTCGCCCGGATGGGCGTCCGGACGGAAGAACCGGCAGGTCACGCACATCCTTGCTACGGTTATCAGGCCGGACTTCTGCAAGCAGCCGATCAGGTCCATAAGGAAGCGCATCACCGCCTCCTTCTCCTCGGCGGAGCGATCCTTTAAGTGCTCCTCGATAACGTTCGCCCAGGCAGCGAGCTCCTGAGCCGTGTGCTCCCCGGTAGGGGTCAAGCGTAGCGTCGTAACGCGCTTGTCGTGAGGCCAGAGTTCCCTGCGGATCAAACCCTTCTTCTCCAACGAACCGACGGCGTCGCTCACCGTGGCCCGGGTGAGATCGAACTCCCGGGCGAGCTGGCTCACGCGTCGAAGTGCGGCGCCGTGGTGGAGCAGGTGGACGAGGAACTGGGCTTGTATTGGGCTCAGACCACGCTCCTGGGCCTCCCCGCGGAGGAGGATCCGGAAGACCTGGGAGAGTCTTTCGAGCGAGGCGACGATCTTCTTGTCTACATCCCCGTGCTGAGAGGACGGCTCGAAGACAGACCAGCGTGTGCCCGCCGCAGAGCGCCTCCGCGCTACGCCCAAGCTAGAAGTCCCCTTCCTTTGTGTACGGTTGACTCCACAGGGCGACTTGCAGGGTTACCGACTTGAACCAAGCGTCGTGCATCTTCTCGACCTCGTCGGCGGCGTGACCCCCTTTGGCGAGGAACTGCTTGATGGTCGCCGTGATCGGGTAGACGAAGGCGATTAGGTACCGCAATGGAATGTGCTCCGGAGTCTCCTGTGCTCCGTCGGTCTGGTTCTTTTTGGCGCGCGTGTGGCGCAGGGCGATCTCCTGCTGGTAGTCTAGCCACTGCTGGTCGTAGGGTCGCCGGCAGGTGTCCAAGATCCACCGCTTGAAGCGCTCGCGTACCCTTTCGAGGTACCCGGTGTTCGGTTCTCCGCTAGAGCTGGCGAAGTAGCGGATCAGGTGCGGGTGCGACCCGACGAAGCCATACCAGAGATCCAAGACCTCGTCGACCTGATCCTCTAAGACGTCGCCCGCCAACCTTAGGTACTCCTCGTCTTTCTCGGTGAAGAGAACCGTCTGCTTTAGCAGATCCAAGTCCTCCAGATCGAGCGGCGACCGGGCCGTCGCCTGCGCGCCGTAACCATATCCGGGGACTGCCCCTGCGTCAGCCATTTGCGCCTCCCTCCTTCTTCTCCCGGCCACAATTTGGCCACGTTGTTAGGAATCCTAACAATATAGTGGTTGCCGATCCCGGTCAAGGGGTTTTGACACTGCGATTGCGCTCTCAGAGTAGGCCAGAGAGCGCCGCACCCTCCTACCCCTACTTCGCCGTCTCCGCCTCCTCGCGGGCCTCGTGGTTGGGGCGTAGCGCTTCGAGGTCGAGGTGGGTTACTCTAGTTTAGACAAACACCTCATCCAGGTAGTAGTAGCGCCAAACTTCTCCGGACTCGAAGAACCTTCCAACGCCGTTCCCTACGAGACCTTTCGGGCCACCCTCGAAAGGGGCAAGGAGCCCACGGACCCCTGACTCGCCGACTACCTGAGCATAAACGCCTTCAGTCACGATCCCGCGCTTCGAAGAAGATTCCGACCCGGAAGATGCGTATGATCGTTACAGGGAGTGGCTCCCCTTCACCCACCGTAACCGGACCTTCTACGAGGACCTCGCCGGGGATCTAGGTTACGAACTCGACGCGCTCGAAGGCGGCCCGATTGAGTTCATCTTTTAGCTCGACAACTCCGCAGCCATCAGCGTCAGGCCGCCGTCCACGACGAACGAGGCGCCGGTTGCGTAGGATGACTTCTCCGAGGCGAGGAAGGCTACCCAGGCTGCGATCTCGCGGGCGTGGCCGGGGCGGCCAAGCGGCAACTTCGGGCGCTCGATGGTCGTCGGGTCCTCGTCCTCGGCGCCTGTCATGGGCGTGGAGATCTCACCAGGTCCGACCGCGTTGACCAGGATGCCGTACTCTGCAAGCTCCATCGCCATGACCTTGGTCAAGAGACCGAGACCGGCCTTGGAGAAGCAGTACGCGGAGGCACCAGTGCGCGGGATGTGCTCGTGCACGGAGGTGATGTTGACGATCGTGCCCCCGTTCCCGGCTTCGACCATCCTCCTCGCTGCCCACTGGGCGCACAGGAAAGCCCCGGAGAGGTTGGTGTCTATGACCTGCTGCCACTCCTCGTAGGAGAGCTCCAGGAATTCGCCCGTCGGGTCGCCGGTGCCGGCGTTGTTGACAAGCACATCGACGCTGCCTAAAGAGTCGGCCAGATCGTCGATCACGTCCGCCGCTTCTGGTAGATTGGTGAGGTCCAACCTCCGTACCTCGCCCCTGCGACCCGCCGCCCGCACGGCCTCGAGTGTCTCCTGCGCCCCTGATTCGTCCGTGCGGTAGGTGATGCCGAGGTCGAAGCCGTTCTCCGCCAGCTCCTTCGCCGACTCCTGCCCGATCCCCGAGTCTGAGGCAGTCACAATGGCTACCGGACTCATGCTCTCTCCTCTCGCCCGCAAGACCTGCTCACCCGGCACTATGCCCCCGGAGTGGAGGGCACAAACAGGGTACAGTCGTTACGAGTGGAAGTCGTCGGAATCTACATAGGCGCGATAGAG
>DATDKO010000512.1:0-3427 GCA_036519935.1 Rubrobacter sp.
CGATTCATCGTCACGTATGCGACAGCGCCGTCCTGCTCGAACAGAATGTGCTCGTAGGTCTTCTCGGCTTCGATCATGGCGCCTCCTTCAGGGTAGGCTTCAGGGACCAGATGTGTTTGTCCTCCGTCCTGACACTACGCAGCACCTCCTCGGCGCTTGAGGAGGTAGACGAGGGCCGCGGCGGGCAGCAGCGGCGGAATGATAATCAGGAAGAAGCCAAGGGGACCGCGAGGGAGCGTGGGCCAAACGCCCAAGTAGATCAGAGCCCACCACCCGAACAAGCACACCAGAAACAGGAGCGCCGCGCTGCCGGAGACCGCCAACGGGCGAAGCGCCGGTACCAACAGTCCCGCCGCAACGCAGGCCGCACACGTTAGGGTTGCCAGGAGGAGGACGACTTCCATGCGCCTTCAGGTCTCCTAATTGACCTGTTTCTCGCGGTCGGCCCATTCCTTGTCGCGCAGGACGAACTTCTGGACCTTGCCCGTCGAGGTCTTGGGCAGCTCGGTAAACTCGACGGCCGCTGGGGCCTTGAAGCGGGCGATGTGCTCCTTGCAGAAGTCTATGATCTCCTCCTCGGTCGTCTCCTGCCCCTGCTTGAGCACGACGAACGCCTTGGGACGCTCGCCCCACTTCTCGTCCGGGATGGCGACGACCGCGGCCTCCATTACGGCCGGGTGGCGCGACACGGCCTGCTCCACCTCGATCGTCGAGATGTTCTCTCCGCCGGAGATGATGATGTCCTTGTCTCTGTCCCTGATCTCCACGTACCCATCAGGGTGCCACACTGCCACGTCACCTGAGTGGTACCAGCCACCCTCGAACGCCTCCTCCGTCGCCTCCTCGTTCTCGAAGTAGCCCTTGGCGACCATGTTGCCGTGCATCACGATCTCACCCATCGTCTCCCCGTCGCGCTCCACATCGTTCATGTTCTCGTCCACCACGCGCACGAGGTCGGCGGTAATGTAGCCCTGACCCTGCCTGGCCATGAGCCGCGCCCGCTCTTCCATATCCAGCTCCTCCCACTCGGGATGGACCCCGCTCGTGGTCATCGGGCCGTAGGTCTCGGTGAGGCCGTAGATGTGCATCGGACGGATGTTCAACTCGAGGAGCCCGCTCAGCAAGGTGGGGGAAGGGGCAGCGCCCGCGATGGCGGCTGTTACGGGCGTCTGTAGCCGGTGCGCTGCCTCCTCGTTTACTATCCCGATCTGGACCGTCGGGGCAGCACAGTAGTGTGTGATCCCCTCGTCCTCGAACAGTTCCCAGATGCGCGGCGGCTCGACCTTCCTGAGGCACACGTGCGTTCCCGAGACTGCGGTCACGGCCCACGGAAACGTCCACCCGTTGCAGTGGAACATGGGGAGGGTCCACAGGTACCTGGTCTCGTAGCCCATCCCGATCTCGATAGCGTTTCCGAGAGCGCTCAAATACGCCCCCCTGTGCGTGTACATCACACCCTTTGGACGGCCCGTCGTCCCCGAGGTGTAGTTGATGGAGATGGTCTCTTCTTCGTCTTCTAACACGTCGGGCGCGGGCTCGGGCGAGCCTTCAGCCAGGTAGTCCTCGTACGGGTCTCCCTGCTCCCCGGTGTCGTCGATGCGCACGGTCTCTACGTCGTCGACGTCAGCGAGCAACTCCTCCAGTTCGGCGTCCACGAAGACCATCTTTGCGCCCGAGTGCTCGACGATGTAGGAGACCTCGTCCTTGCCGAGACGGGTGTTGATGGCGACGAGCACGAGCCCGGCGGCGGGTACGGCAAAGTGGGCCTCCAGCATGGGCGGCGTGTTGGGACAGAGGAAGGCGACGCGGTCGCCCTTCTGCAGTCCGGCATCCCGCAGCCGCGAGGACAGACGGTCGACCCGCTCCTCGAGCTCGCTGTAGGAGTAACGCCTCTCGCCGTAGACGACGGCGGTCTTCGCGGGGAACATATAAGCGCTGCGCCTGAGGAAGCTGACCGGTGTAAGCTCGCTGCGGTAGACCTTCTCGCTCATAAACCTCTCCTTTACGCTCTCCCACAGAGTATATAGGTCGAGGCTCCGTGTCTGCCACGTCGGGCCAAACAGCATGGTGGCCCAGTATCCTGGTACGGAATCCGCCATGACCGTCATTCCCGCGCAAGCGGGAATCCACTGCGGCATGATCTCTGCACGTTCGACTAGAAGCGATCTACCGGATTATGTATGACCCACCGCTCGAGGCCGGTGCGGGTAGGGCAAAGCGGCTAATATCTATGCCTATCGTCGCGTTCGAGTAGAGGGAGATGAATGAACATCCGCGAGAGACACCGTCTGGACCGTCACAAGGTCCGCGTCGAGGAGCTGAAGCTGTGGCGCAACGCGAGAGAGAGCCGCATCGAGGAGTGGCGCTTCGCGGCCGATGGCGGGGAGGCAAGGGAGGTCAGGCTCGGAGACTTCTGGCCCGAGGAGGCGCTGCCGGCGAGCTTCTCGGCTGAGGTGAAGATACCCGAAGACTGGGCCGGCTCTCCCGTCGAGCTGGAGCTGTGGCTCGGCGGCGAGGGCTTCGTCAGTCTCTCCACCGGGTTCAGCGGTGGCCTCAACCCTTTCCACCGCAGCTTCCCCGTGACGCAGAAGGCCGCGGGCGGGGAGACGATCGGGGTCGAGGCCGAGGTCGTGCCAAGGGGGATGTTCGGTTCTAACGTCGCCGCGCCACAGCTAAGGCGGTCCTCGCTCGTTGTGCCCGAGGCAGACGTGCGCGCCCTGGAGCGGGACCTCGGGCTCGTAGTCGAGGTCTGCGAGCAGCTCGGGGATCACGAAGTAGTTCCTCACCTCCTTGACGTCGTCGACGCCGCGTTCGCAAACTTGTTCTCCGTGTGGCCTTCCGGGACCGAGGTCGCGCTTACCCGCTACCTGGAGACCTACGCGGAATCGACCGACGGCGGTCCGTGGAGCCTGCCGCCCGCGCCTAGAAACGTGGAGCCCCTTTCCGAAGAGACGAGGAGTGCCGTGCGCCAGGCGAGGGCGATGGCCGCCTCCAGCCTGAAAGAGTTGAAAGCCGAGTATCCTCCGGTCGGGCGCCTCGCCCTGACGGGCCACGCGCACCTCGATCTGGCCTGGCTGTGGCCCGTCTCCGAGACCATGCGCAAGGGACGTAGGACCTTCGCGAGCGTGCTCTCTCTCATGGAGCGCTACGACGATTTCGTGTTCAATCAGTCCTCGGCCCAACTCTACAGGTGGATAGAAACTGGATCGCCGGAGATCTTCGAGAGGGTAAGGAGGCGGGTCGAGGAGGGACGCTGGGAGCCCGTAGGCGGCTCGTGGGTGGAGCCGGACTGCCAGATCCCATCCGGCGAGTCCATGGTGCGCCAGATGCTCTATGGCCAGAGGTATTTCGAGGAGAAGTTCGGCCATCGCTCGCGGGTGGCCTGGCTGCCCGACGCCTTCGGGTTCTCTCCGGCGCTCCCGCAACT